>NZ_JBFRSN010000554.1:0-19826 GCF_041473595.1 Vibrio sp. 10N.222.46.A1 | reverse complement strand
CTTAACCAATTGTTTCTCCTGGCTTTTTGAGCCACGCCTGAAGAAGAGTTAGCCATTCCATCCAACCCCATGAGTTCAGTACTCAGAAACCATTCCTTCATAAAACCACCAAAAGCACACATAAAAACACTAGACACACAAACAGCAAGGTCGTAGCATAAGAACACATAAACACACTATAACACAGTTTAAGCTCGATATTGTAAGAGATTAACGAAGATAAACTGCAACTAACTAATAACTATATCACGTCAGTGGTGTAGTGGAAATGAGGCTAACCCTATGAATACTCAATATGCGTTGCATGCTGTATTTGGCTCCCCAGTAGTAAAACTTTCTGAGATCTCTGAACAATATTTTGGAATGAAGTACGCGACAGCCAAAGGCAAAGTAAGTGCGAATGAGTTCCCTATCCCCACCTTTCGACTTCATGAAGAAACAGAAACGAACAAAGGCACCAAAGCTCCACTGTTTGTTTCTATTGATGATTTAGCTTTCTACATTGACCGCAAGCAAGCTGAAGCTAAGCGCGAGTGGGAATCGGTCTATGGCAAATTCGGTCACCATTAAGCCAGCTTAAAGCTAACCACTTTTCTTATGTTTCATAGTGAGTATCAGACATGGAAGTGAACCAGACAATGTGCGTCTTTTTAGCGGATGTACAAGAACAGTACAACGAAGCATGCAGCTTGTTTCGAGCGCGACACCGTAACGAGCTAACAGACATAGCAAAAGCCTGTGGCATTCGTTCAAACATGTTGCGTAACAAGCTGAATACCGAGCAACCGCACGTACTTTCTTTACCTGAAATGATGGCAATTTCTAAAGCTACGGATGACTACGTAATTTTAGAAGTTGTACTTCGCCAGTTAGAGCTAGTGACCGCTCATATTCCTGAAGGTGAAAGAGAAACGTTTATTAAACGTGCTCTAGACAACTCTGTGATTGCTGGAGAGATCTCTCAGCTTGCGTTAGACACGGCAGGCCAAAGAGCTCTACCTCGCTCAACTCGAAACTCAATTATCAAAACGGCACAAGCTGGCATTAACAACTTGGTGCTACTCATCAACGACCTAGAAGACCGCACAAGTGGTGCACACCCTTTCTTATGTATGGGTGTGGACTTGATAGCCAACGGTGCGCCTTTACCGGGTCTTACTTAATTACGGGGTGTAATTATGAAAAAACCATTTATCGCGATTCAAATCAACTCATTAGAAGAAGCACTCAACATCGAGAATGTTGCGGCACTCACTATCACTAAGTATCAAGAGAACGAAGTCGAAAGCCAAGAGCAGCTTCAGAATAACTTGATCGCAATGTGGCGTGGCATTCACAAGCAAGCGGGTGATGCTCTCGACCAGTTCAAGGTTTGCCAGAAGGAATCAATATGAAAACTCTACTCAAAACCATCACTTCAGGTGAAGACAAGATTTATGTCTACGAAGCTGGATATGTAGAAGGCGTGAAAGCTGCTCAAGCCTATTTAGCAGGCCCTGACGGATGGGGAGCTTCTATGTACTTCCCTTTGTATAAGGTCGAAGACTTCGCTCAAAACCAAGCTCAGATTGCCAAGTTCCTTGAGCTTGCTAAAGAGAAACTCGGGATGGAGAAAGAACAATGCAATACGTAGCGGTTGCACTGAACAGCGGTGGCGGCGTGGTTCGTGATGATGAAACTAGCGAAGTTAAGAATCTTCTTATCGGTGAGTTTGATTCACCAGAGCCAGCAATCGAAGCGGCTTGTGAGCACTTCAACTGTCAGCACGTTATGAACGGCGTGATCATCAGAGGTAATCACACTGGCGGTCACATGATTATGGACACACAGGAGTTTAGCGAATTATGAGTTTTTACAAGCAAGCGCAAAAACAAGCAGTAGCGATAAAAATTGGTGATCGCTTCTTCTGTGGTTTTGGGAAGAAGCAGCGAGTTCAAACAGCTTGGAGCCTTGCAGGAGCAAGCCTGTATTTGAGTGTTTATGACGACAAGGTAAAAGAGATTCTCGCTACGTTAGAAGAAAAGAAGAAGAAACCAGAAGTGATATTTGTTGAGGTGGCAGCATGAGTGATGTGACTTTTAGACCTGCTAAATCGACAGCTGACTTGCCTATCACTTCTCCAATACATAAGCCCTGCCCTGATATGGCAGGCATGGAGAACCCAGATCCAAAGAAACGAGAGCGAGCGCGCTTTTTAGTGTCGAAGTTGCGCGAAAAACACGGCATTAAAAAGCGTGTTAAGGGTAACTCTCAGCCAATGAATTATGTGTGTAGCGAAAACGGGTGCGCTGAACCTTGGGGCTCGGTAAGTAATGCGAATCCAGGGAATGTGAAGCAGTAAATGAGAAGTTATATCGCAGTCCAAGCTATTCATAATTGCGCCAAGTGCCAAAGTAGCGAAGTGTTTTGTGAACAAAGTTTAGATGACACCCCAAAACATTATGTTGCCTGTAATCAGTGTGGGCATGAGGGCAATGCTGCGCAAAATTACAACCAAGCTGTAACTGAATGGAATTACCCGTCCGATAAAAAAAGCATTCGAAGTTACAAGGAATACTAAGTGTACCCATTATTTGCTCGTGAATTTTTACCTCGATTACCTCGCATTGTTCAAGATGATGTGAGGTTTCAGGTTTCCCGCCGTAAACGTCGTACCAACGCGACTCAACAGAACATCGACCGATTCACTAATGACTCAGTTAAACACGCACTCAAGTACTCTCCATTTATTGAAGATAAATACACTTTTGTTGATGAGCGAAGCAATGCACCAGAAAGACAGCGTTTGCATAGTAGTGCGCGCAGTTCAGTAGAGCTAAATCATCGTGTTTTGATGTGTGATGAAGCATTAGAGCATTTAGCTACAAACCTTACTGAAATGTTCACACGCTTGATTCAAATGACTGAGATTGAAGACAATGAGTCGAGTTATGTCGATGCGCTTGAAAAAGTGTTTTATGGCATTCGTGAAGATATGAAGCGTTTCTATATCAAAGCTCCACAAATTAAAAAGAAACATGAAACCATAGAGGACGCAGAGCGCGAATTAGAACGTGCTATTCGCCGTTGTCTGGATGTGAGTTATCTAGTCCGCAAGTTTAAGTTCTTACGTACTCAATATATAGAGTATTCACAAATTGCTTTGAGTCGCGTTGGCGGTAACAAAGGTCAACGTAAGTATGTATCGAGTCGTTCTTATGCCCGTTGGGAAAAGAAGCAAATCGAAGCAGAGCAATTTGTAAAGTCTATGTCTGTGTTGAACGATGAGACAGGTCAAGCGTTTGATTTATCGGAAGTGGTTAAACGAACTACGGCAAACCCAGAAAACCGCCGCATTGAATTGGTGGTTCGTAGCCGTGGAGATGAAGAGCGTGCAATTGAAATGGGATATGAAGGCGTTTTTGTTAACTGGACATTGCCAAGTAAATACCATCGTAATTCATCTAAATGGAACGGCTGCACACCCAAAGAGGCCCATGAAGTAATGATGGCTAAATGGCGATGTGCACGAGCTTGGTTTAAAAAACCAAAGATTGATATTCAATGGTTTGGGCTTCGTGTCGCTGAACCTCACAAGGACGGTACGCCTCATGCTCATATGTTTTTGTATGTACACCCAAGGCAAAAGCAAGACCTGATAGACATCATTGAGGGTATTGCTATTGATGAAGATAAAAGCGAACTCATCATAAACGGTAAGCTTGATAAAACTCCTCGTATAACGATTAAAGATTGTGACCCGTCACAAGGTACGGCTACGGGTTACATCATCAAGTACATTTCCAAGAACATTAATGGTGCACATATGCCAGAAGGTGATGCGAAACAAACGGCACTTTCTGCGACAGCATGGGCGCGTATACACAGAATTAAGCAATTCTCTCAATCTGGCTCTCCTTCTGTCGGGCTCTGGCGACAATTACGCAGAGCTAATCCAACGGAAACTGCTTTCGATGAAGAGTTAGAACAGCTTCGAGATCATGCTGATAATTCCCGCTGGAAAGGTTTTTGCGAATTGGGCTTCAAAGCCAAGCTGGCTTATGAAGATAAATTCAACCAGTACGGTGATACGGTAAAGCGCGTCATTGGAATCAATTGGCTTGGTAAGGTCATCGCAACATGTAGCGAGCAATTTAGTTTGGTGAAAACTAAAGACGTAAAGCGTCGTGCTCTTGATCTTAAAAAGGGCGGCGCCCTTCCTTGGAGCACTGAAAATAAGTGTAACCAGAAAGAGAAAATACCGATTTCGCCACTTGAGCAAGCATTGATGGACGTGACCGGATGGGGCGTTAAAGGGGTTCAATGCTTGCTGCGGCCATTGTCGCTTGGTGCTACTGTACCAATAGACAAACACATGTCCTTAAAACTTAGAAACGGACGGTTAGCCACAATATAAAAAGAGGCATATATGAGTTATTGGTTTGGTATTGGCTCATCAAAAGTGGAGCTTGTGGGAAGCTTTGAAACATTAGAACAAGCACAACGCGCTTATGAATCAGAACCCGAAGCAACGGTAGGCATATTTAATGCCTCCACTGAAAGTTACGCGTTAATTATGCTAGAGAAACTCAAACCCAAACCGATAGTTAGCTCTCTGCCTTTGAGAATGCGCCAAGCATACCTACTCGGCAAAAGAGGCGGGAAAAACCCCTATGCACTTGGTAGCCAAGAGTTTAACGACTTCGAAAGAGCTAGAGATAAATAGCGTTCAATCACTTAGGGGTGGGCATTGAACGTATTAATTAAGAAGGGAGATTACAACAATGCTAATGCCATGCCCAACATGCGGATGCAAAACCCGAATTGTTACTTCACAAGAAATGTCAAACGAGACACGGAAAGCCTACTGGCAGTGCCTCAATTTTAACTGTGGTGTTCGCTTTCATACGCTTACTTCTGTAGAGGGGATTATCGACTCTGTTGGAGTGCCGCCAGATCCAAAGCTACAACCAGAGCTGTGCAAAGGTGATGTGAACCAGATGGATTTACTTTTTGGGAAAGATAAAGCATTGGCATTTGATTGAAGAAAAAATTAATATTTAACAAATATTTATAACAATTTAAAGTCAAAATCATGCGATTATTCAAAGAACACTTATCAGAAATGCGACGAACAGAGGTTGATAGATCTGTCGGTTTTATCTGCAAAGATTGTAACAAAGATGTTTACTACTTTAACCGAAGGAATCGAGCGATCACGTATAAGAAAAATTGCATAGTATGTAATAAAAGTAGCCATGAAGGCATTATCATCGAAGATTTCGTTTTCACATTAAATAGGAAAATCCCAGATCATTATCATCTAGTTAGCGATTCTCAATCTGATGTAATATCTCTTAAAGAAGTTATCAAACGATTTACTATTGATAACCAAGACGTATTGGAAAAAGTTGCCGACTTACTAAGCGAAGAAAATGCTGATTTCTTTAAACGTAATGGGATCTATAAATCCCATGTAGACCAAACGTTTATAGAAAATTGCAAACATCAAGCTAAGGTGGATTGGGATGAGTTATCTAGAGAGCTAAAGCATTCTCGTCGATTTACTCACATGCGAGCTACTGTTTTTTTTGAAAATTTAATTCGCACTTGTATATATAGTATCGATAAAAAACATGAGGAGGAGAATGATGAGTATAACTCCGTCAAACGGGTAATCAAAAAAGGTACCACTTTGTATCGAGGTCGCTTAACATCCGACGATAAACATAGACAGAGTTTCCAAAGAAAACCTAGTGAGTTGCTTGGAGCTCCTCCTAGTCTTCTTGCTGCCAATAATCGGATGAGCCCTCCAGGAATATCGTTTATGTATACAGCAAATAATCCCCAAACAGCCATAGCTGAAATTCGTCCATATGTGGGTGATACCATTGCTGTAGGGAGCTTCATCACTAAGAAAACGCTTACTTTTTTTGATTTTACACTTCTAGATTCAGCAAAACTAAAGAGTGCAAGCATTCTGACAAGCCCTAAACAAGATAAGTTCTATCAACATGGGTATTTGCTAAATACCTTGCACGAACTCATATCAAAGCCATTTAGAGCGACTAGTCTAAATTATATTCAGACTCAAATGTTTGCGGAGACCATTCGTAACTATGATAACGGAATGTTTGACGGTATTATTTTTAAATCATCTCAGCTAGAAGGTGGGATAAATTATGTTATTTTTGGTGATGAAACAGAAGGTGATTCCGATAGCATTGAATACAACGTTGAGTTTGACACACAAACTGGCGTGGAATTTTACCAAGTTGAAGCAATGACACCTTCAATTAAAGAAGTAGGCATCCACTCACGTAACTCAGATAATATTTTGGTTAATGTTTAGAAAATTTCGAAGTTACGCACAAAAACGATCTTAGACGATCTCTAAATCCCCCATCTAAAACAGCCCTCGATGTAGATACATCGGGGGCTGTGTTCCAATACAACTACCGAAATGAAATGCGGTTCTAAGATCGCATAATTGCAGTGCGGAATTTTGGTGTGGAGGGGAGGGTGAGTCCGAACAAGGCCTGAGCGCCCTACTCCATCACTCATTTTATTCTCGCTGCCTAATTCTGATTTTCTTCTGTAGTTGGTGGCTTTTTGATGTGGGAACGACAGTACGAGCACGCTAGATGGAATGGGCTTAAGCTCAATATCCTCTCGATCGCCTTTGATGGTGGTAAGCGCTTGCAAGTGAGCGAAATCCCCTACTCTGACCTACCACACATCAAAGTTATGGGAACGAAAGCCCGTACCTACACGATTGAAGCGGTGTTTGTTGGTTCCACTTATCTAGTCGATGTTAATGCCCTCATAAATAACTTTGATGTCGAGCCTAAACCTGATCGCGAATTTACTATTCTTGGCTTAGGTTAGCAATGATGCAATCCGAAGTATCAACATACTGTGAACAAAAATTTTATTAGCCTTAACATATCACCATATTTACTACACGAGTGTTCGCACTAAAGCATAGACTCGTTTTATATTGAGCTTTACAAGAACCAGAGACTCTTCTAGTGAAAGGGTTGATGTATCTGAGTTAAATAAAATTTAAGATTGTGTCTTGAGCGCATTTAACGACAAATTTGAAGAACTAAAAAGATAAGGAATTAAGGTGGAATACCTAAATGTAATGCTAGCGAAAAAACACAAATTGATTTAAGGGCGGCCGAGTTCCCCCCGAACTCGACCTGTTCCAGACGCGTAAGCAAAGGCGTTTGGTTTCTGGCTTACTGATAAATTAACCAATTTCAGTTTGTTGTGTAAATAATCAATAGTTTGGCAACTGATAGGTAGATCGTATTTCGATGTGCAAATCATAGAAATGAATGTGGCAACCGTGGTGCCTGAGTTCATGCAAGGAGGCTGGCGTATTGAAGTGAAAGGGCCGACACAATATGAAACTTGTCTTTCTAGTTAATAATATCGTTATTATTTAAATTGTAGGTATTTATAACTGGTTAGTGGAGTGTGCTAGTTTTAAGAGTTGGTCATCTTTTATTCTGGTGTTATACACTGCTTTTTATTTCTAGATTGGATTTAGTGTCTGAATTATTAAATCTGACGGGATAAATGATTGTTTAATGTTGATTTGGCAAGATCTTCAAGTATCCTTTATGTAAATAAAACGTTAAATATCGAAAGTTAATTAACAATCATTAAGGAGTCGATGATGTTACATGCTCACGAAAATACCCTACATATTACCCACCTCAGTAACCATGCAGTTAAGGAGTTGTCACCTTCATTCTCTAAGCTACCAAGCACAGAGCATGCAGATGGCCAGTTCCGATTGAGAAGGTACTCAGTGGTTGAATTCAGTAATGGACAAGTCGTTGAGCTAGACAAACATAACTTTGTTCAGTCTGAAAACATTAATCACTTTCAAGGTGATGTTGTTCGTCAGTTCGAGCCGATTGAAGCGAATATTCTAAGCAGCGAAGGCATGCAAGAGATGTGTGAACTGTTTATTGAAACCAACGGGCTTGAAGACGGGCAAGAAATCGAAATTCATCAGATCCGCATTGCCGCTATTTTTGAAGAAACTCAGGTTGCCCCTGAAGGTGTCCACCAAGATGGTTTTGACCATATCGCTTTGATCGGTGTGAACCGTCACAACATTGTGGGCGGTGAAATCATGCTGTATCAAGATTCACATGAAGCGCCATTCTTTAGAAAGGTGTTGGGCGATGGCGAGGTTGCGATGCTGGCAGACAGTAAGCTTTGGCACAATGCACAACCGATTCGCACCATAGACCACGATGAGATGGGCTATATGGATGTGTTTGTTCTAACAGCTAAGGATGCGCGCAATGTCCTTCACTCTTAATGATGTGCGCCAACAGTTTAGTGCTTTAGGCCAATATCATAACGGCAAGCCTGTGACCTTTTTTGATGGGCCAGGTGGATCTCAGGTGCCAGAAAATGTTTTAGCTTCGATGACCGAATACCTAGGACATTTCAATTCAAACCTAGGCGGCCACTATTTTTCTAGCCAAAAGACGACGAGCTTAATGCAGAAAGCGCGAGAAGCGGCGCAAGCACTGCTTAATGCTGAATCTTCTGGCAACGTTGTGTTCGGTGCGAACATGACATCGTTGACCTTCCAACTTAGCCGAGCGATCAGCCGCGATTGGAAAGAGGGCGATGAAGTTATCGTCACGGCGTTAGATCATTACTCGAATGTTTCGAGCTGGCAGCAAGCGGCAGACGACAAAGGCGCGATTGTTCGCCAAGTTCGCGTAGACGAGTCGGATTGCAGTTTGAATATGGCGCATTTTGAATCGCTGCTTAACGAGAAAACCAAGCTTGTCGCGGTGACGTTTGCTTCGAACACGACAGGCTCGATTGTCGACATGGCAAAAGTTATTGAGCTTGCACATCAGCATGGCGCGCAGGTTTATGTCGATGCCGTGCATTACGCACCGCATCATTTGATTGATGTTCAGCAACTGAATTGTGATTTCTTAGCGTGTTCAGCGTATAAGTTCTTCGGCCCGCATGTGGGCATTGCTTATGTTGCGCCTCAATGGCTACACACGTTAAAGCCTTACAAGGTTGAGCCTGCAACCAATATCGGCCCAGGTCGATTTGAGACAGGTACGCAAAGCTTCGAAGGCCTTGCCGGTGTGATTGCGGCGGTAGATTACTTGGCGCAGTTAGGTGATCCAGCCGATTCATTGCGTTCTCGTTTAGAGCAAAGCTACGCGCTGTATAATAAGCATGAAAGCCAACTCAGTGAGTACTTCCTTAAACGCTTGTCCGATCTTGAAGGGGCAAAGCTTTACGGAAAAACCGAATTTGATTCGAACCTAAGAACCCCAACCTTTGCGATTACCTTTGAGAACCATTCTCCAGAGTTCATCGCCAAGAAGTTGGGTGAGCATAATATCTGTGTGTGGAATGGTCACTTCTACGCACTAGGATTGGTAAAGCAATTGGGTATTGAAGAGCAGGGCGTGGTGCGTATTGGTTGTATGCATTACAACTCGATTGAAGAGATCGACTTGTTGTTTAATGTGCTTGAAGGGATCTTGCGAAGCCACTAGCTGGAGTAATTAGCAAGAAGTCACTAGTACTTTAATAGCGACAAAATTAGAAAAGAGCATACTTCTCTCAATAATATTGAGTAGGAAGTATGCTCTTTTTTGTTTGATTGAGCTTATATCTGTTTAACGGCAGTTATTCTATTAGGACGGTTACTAAGACTAAAACCGTTAATCGATTAACTCCATGACTTAACTAAGACAACTGCTTAACGAGAGCTGCACCTACTGCGTGAGCACTGGTTGGGTTTTGGCCGGTAATCACTCGCTCATCAACAATTACAAGCTCATGCCAAGGTTGAACCTTGTTGAAACGCGCTGCGCTACGAGCAAGAGATTCTTCCAATAAGAACGGAATGTCATTGATGGTGCCAAAGTCGATTTCTTCTTCACGTGTAAAACCAGTCACAGATTTAGAGCTCAGTAACTTCTCCCCGTTGCTCAGGACAATCGGAAGCAGTGCTGCTGGGCCGTGACATACTGATGCGATCACACCGCCATCTTCATAGTGCTTAGCCGTAATAGCTGCGAATTGCTCGTCGGTTGCTAAGTCAGAAAGCAAACCGAAACCACCTGGGTAGAAGATAGCATCGTAGCTTTCTACGTTAATTTGGCTTACAGGAATCGTGTTATTAATGCGGTTCTGGAAGTCATCATCAGCCAGGATCTCGGCGTTTACTGAATCACATTCAATATCGGTTCCGTACAATGGGCCTTTACCACCCTTGATAGACGCGATGTCGTACTCAAAACCCGCAGCAATGATCTCTTTCAGTGCATGAGTCAGTTCAGGCGCGTAAGTACCGTTCGCTTGATCTGTATCGCCTAGTGTTGCGTGGTTAGTTACAGGTATTAGTATTTTTTTCATGATTCGTCCCTTTGAGCACGTTTGTTTGGTTTCAGCGTCGTTGTTTTGCTTTAGGCATCGTGGTTTTTATTTAGAAAACCAAAGTTTTCAATTGAGATTCCGCTGTTTCGTTACCTGTAATACTAGTAGTAAACCATTTGAGTGATAATATGCCGAATAGGCAAAACATTATTGCTATATAGCAATAGTCGGATGTGAATTAGTCGAATGTGAATTCGTTAGACGTTAACAGGTGAAGTATGGATAGCTTTGAAGGTATTAATGAATTTGTTGCCGTAGCGGAGTGTCACGGCTTTTCTGCGGCCGCGAAACAACTTGGTTGCAGTACCAGCCATGTCAGCCGCCAAGTATCGAGATTAGAAGAGCGGGTAGGCGTGGCTTTACTGGCTCGATCCACTCGTATGGTAAGTTTGACGGAGTCTGGGCATACGTATTATCAGCAATGCAAAGATCTGGTTATTGGGCTGCAACAGGCGAATGAACAAGTCACATCTCAACAAGCTCAGTTGAGCGGTACATTACGCGTGAGTGCTGCGGGTGCGTTTGCTGAAAATCATGCTGCCGCGGCGCTGATGGAATTTGCCAAAGACCACCCTGATCTCACTATCGAAATGAACTTCAATACCAATATGGTTAACTTTATTGAAGATGGTATTGATTTCGCGATTCGTTATGGTCGGTTAGATGATTCTGGTTTGGTGGCAAGGAAGCTGGTGGATCGGCCAATGGCAGCGGCCGCGAGTCAGAACTACATCGATCAATTCGGTTCTCCAACACAGCCTGAACAGTTGAAGTGGCACAGCTGTATTATTGCCAACAGTGATCAGTGGTTGTTTGAGAAAGATGGAAAACCGTTAAACGCGGTGCGCGTACATGGGCGTTGGAAAAGCAATAACTCGAGTGCGGTACTTAAAGCTTGTGAAGGAGGGCTTGGCATTGTTTATCTTCCCAAAAGCAGCTTCAATGGCGGTCTTGCCAATGGGAAGCTCGTTCCAGTGCTAGAAGAATATTGGGGAGCAGGTACAAGCAGTTGGATCGTATATCAAAACCGTCGCTTTCTTCCACAGAGAGCAAGGCTGGCTATCGACTTCTTAGTTTCTTATTTTTCCGATTGGAATGAATAACCGAATAGATAATGCTTACATAGCTATACAATATCCTTGTTGTTTTTTGATGTGCGTAATAAGAAGGTGCTATTTGTCTACTTTTGATGACTTACGCTTACGATTGAGTTGTAGAGAAGCCTAAAGCAGTACGATATACTAGATATCATATTAATGTCCCTAACGCGTGATAGATTGTGTGGAAGCGTTGGCAGGATGTGTTGTTATGCTTCGGCTTATGAAGTGTAGCGAGAATGCGGAGTTGGCAATGTCTTCAATAAATTTCGAATCCACGTACGGTGTAATAACGATTCAAGATATGAATGTAGTGAGTGTTGACGCTAACTATGCTCGCATCTATGGATACCAATCACCGGAAGAACTACTTTCTGATATCGATAGCTTTCTAGATCTCATCTCAGAAGAGTACCATGTTTTAGCCTATCAAAATTACCTCGAAACGGTCAGTGGTCAACGAGATCCTCAGGTTCACACCTATACCAATGTTGATCGCAATGGCCGAGAGTTTACTGTGATTTCTATCGATCATGTGACGGAGTGGCAGGGAAGACCTGCACTGCAAGTCACGGTTATCGATCTTTCCCCTGCGATTCAGCTGCAAAATGCAGTGCGTGAGCAAGATAAGATGTATCACGACATGATCATGCAATCAGGGCAGGGCATCTTGGTTCACCGAGATTTCAAACCGTTGATGGTCAATCAATCCTGGGTAAAACTGCAAGGTGGATCTTCCATAGATCAAGTCTTAGCGCTGGATTCGATTCTTGACTTAGTGCCACAGCAGAATAGCGACGGCATCTATAAACACTATCAAGCGATCGTGTCGGGTGAGTTGTCGGGAACCAGTACCGTGGTTGAAAACATTGGCTTTGACGGTGTTCATCGCTTCTTTAATATTTACGATAATGCAATTACTTGGAAAGGTCAGCGGGCCGTTCAAGTGGTACTCGAAGATGTGACTCAAAAGGTGATGTTGGAGAAGCAGTTGGTTCACCAAGCGAATTACGATGAAATGACGGATCTGCTTAATCGTAGGGCGATTTATGAATGGTTAAGAGAGCACATGTTCTCTAAAAACTACCTTGTCTGTATGCTACTAGATATCGATGACTTCAAGTCGATTAATGACACTTATGGTCATATGGTAGGTGATGAGGTAATTTGTGCTTTAGCTAGCATAACCAAGCGTAATGCCGAGAAAGTTGGTGGAGTAGCAGGCCGTTGGGGTGGTGAAGAGTTTATTGTTTTTTGCCCTGAAACCGAAGCTGGCGAAGCGCAGAGAAAGGCAGAGAAAATCCGACTTTTGGTTAGCCAACATCTTTGGATTCATGGGGATTCTCTCACTTGCAGTATCGGCATTGCCGAGATGAAACAAGAGCGGGTGACAGAGACCATTGCCCGCGCTGATGAAGCCTTATATCAAGCGAAGCATTCAGGGCGAAATCAGGTGATCTTGAGCCACTAATCGGAAGTAGAGTTTATTGGTTTATAAGCCACACGTGCATATGTGACGTGTGGCGTTTTTATGGTTCTTATCCCAATAGCCAAAACAAAAAAGGTGGCGCGGGGCCACCAAAAGGGAAAAGCGTTTCTTGTTTGTATGTGCCCGTTTAGCTGGTTTTGTTAGTTAAACTGATCTTGCTAGTTAAACGGATCTTGTTAGCAGAGCGGGCATTTTTGTACTGGTTGAGCCGGGGGAAGCTGCAACCAGATTTTTTTTGAGAAGGGGCATTCCTATAAGCACTTGTCTATAAACATACGTCTATAGGACATTAGTGTTTACCAGAAAATCCAAGCGAACAGAGTCAGAACTAGGATACAAACTAGGTTCAACACCATACCTACTCGCATCATTTCTTTTTGTTTGATATGACCAGAGCCAAATACAATCGCATTAGGTGGTGTCGCGACTGGTAGCATGAAGGCACAAGATGCGGCAATCGCAATCAGTGCAGATAAGATAACAGGTGACATACCCAGCGCTTCAGCAATGGTTGCAAATACAGGGACAAGCAATGCCGCACTCGCTGTGTTACTCGCAAACTCCGTTAGGAATACCACGAACGCTACTACGGCTAGAATCGTAAGAAGTATACCTGCTGTTTCTAAAAATCCGCTTAGTGAGTGTGCTAGGAATACGCTGGTTCCGGTCGCTTTCAGAATGTTACTTAAACAGATACCACCACCGAACAGGATAAGTACACCCCAATCCGTTGTCTTCTCAACGTCTTTCCATTCCACGGCTCTAGAAGCGCCAAGCAGTACAATGGCGCCAATCGCTACCAAACTATCAAACTTAGAGAACCCGCCAATCATTGCGTTGATCGGCTTGCCGAATATCCAAAGCGTTACGGTTAAAAGGAAGATAGACAGTGTGATTTTCTTGCTGTTTGTCCACTCGACAGGTGCATGGTCTAGCTCGAATTTGTGGTCAAGTTTTGGCTTAGTCATCACGTACAAAATAATCATCGTGATTGGCAGTAAGATCATCGAGATAGGTAGCCCAAGTGCCATCCACTCTGTGAAGCTCAAGCCAACTTCTGCGGCAGCAATGGCGTTTGGCGGGCTACCTACTAAAGTTGCGATACCACCGATTGAAGCACAGTAAGCGATGCCTAGTAGCACAAATACATAGGTGTTACGGTCTTCACTTTGGTCAACTTTGTTCATGATGCCTAGTACAAGAGGGAGCATCATTGCTGTGGTGGCTGTGTTTGAGATCCACATGGATAAACCCGCACTCACACCGAACAACATGAACACGGCTACCGACATTCTGCCTTTTGCTATGAGCAATACTTTGTCAGCTATCGCTTTATCCAGCTCTTGCTTGTTCAGTGCGGCTGCCAACGCGAATCCGCCCATGAATAAGAATATGATGGGATTCGAAAAGTTAGCCAGTGCTGCGGGCGTGTTGAATACACCAAACAAGACAGCCAATAGGGGAACGAGCAAAGCGGTGATGCTGACGTGGATAGCTTCTGTTAACCATAGAATGGCAACGAACACGAGAATACTTAAACCCGTATTCACTTGCGCTTCGAATGGCAGGGAATTGAGCAAAACTGCAAATAGCGTGAAATTACCAATTAATATCATGCTGTTGCGGGTAAACAACCAGTGTTTCAGTGTAGTAACAAGTGCCGTCATAAGACGCTCCTTTTGTTTATCCTCGTTTTATTGGTGCACGACTTCGTTGAGCGGTGCTTATTATTTTCGAGGTATATAGACTTGATGTAGGGTCAGACTTTGTTGGGAGAATGTTACTCAAGTTAATAAAGGAGTGTTGGTGTGTTTTTGCTTAACAATGGGGAAGTGTGAGGCAACAAATTCAAAATGTGTAGTTTTCTACACATCGGTCTCTGCTGGTTCTAAAATAGGGCTTACTGAAGGAGTTGCAATCGGATTTTCAGTAGGGTTTGTATTGGGGTCTGCTATAGGATTTACATTGGGGTCCGTAATAGGGCTAGGAATCGGCAATGATTCTGGTTTTGGACTGGGTTGGATCGGCTCTTTAGGGCCAAGGAATTTTGGCGTAGTACCAATAATATACAGATCAAGAAACGCTTTGGTACGTGCAAACACTTCACGTAAACGTATTGAGGTTCCTGAATGATGGGTTGGTCCTGAAACCGCCAAACACTGCGCATTAATATCGTAAAAGTTAGCGATAAATAGCGCTCTTTCACAGTGGAACTTCTGAGTGATGATTAGGAAGTTATCGGTATCGAATATCTTTTTGGCGCGAACAATCGAATCTAGGGTTCTGAACCCCGCATAATCTAGATTGATGCGTTCATCGGGGACGCCCGCTTTTAACAAGTCGCGTTTCATCGTCCACGGCTCATTGTAAGAGCGATGAGCGTTATCGCCACTCAGTAGAAATTGGTCTACCTTTTCACGATCGAACAGCTCAATTGCCGCTTCGATTCGGTGCTTATAATAGTCGTTGAGTGTTCTACCTAAATATTTGCTTGTGCCAAGCACTACGGCGACCTCAAGCTCGGGCACTTCAT
Source organism: Vibrio sp. 10N.222.46.A1 (assembly GCF_041473595.1). Taxonomy (NCBI): domain Bacteria; kingdom Pseudomonadati; phylum Pseudomonadota; class Gammaproteobacteria; order Vibrionales; family Vibrionaceae; genus Vibrio; species Vibrio sp. 10N.222.46.A1. Next base: position 4,279 of record NZ_JBFRSN010000554.1, on the reverse strand, counting down.
CTATATCGTAGATGATGCGATCTTCTGCTTGCCATGAAACCCAATAATCGATCGCAATAACCGCAGCGCTGCCTATTAAGAACACGAGGAAAGCGCCAAACAGAAAACCTTGCAGTTTTTTGTAAGCTTTTAATAAGTGGCTACGGAAAATGTGAGAATCAAATTTCACTCTCGGTATGGTCCTTTGACTGAGCAATAATTTTTGAGTGCTCGATAATACCAAATAAAAATGAGAAAAATCAGTTAAAAAGACAAGACAGTGTAAAGAAAAAAGCCCCCGCAGTTGCAGAGGCTCTTGTAAGAGTAGTTAACGCTCTTTATTCCAAGCGCAGCACGTTTATTAGAATGCAGTACGCTTGTAGCGACGGTAAACCGGCTGCCAGAAGTGCTGGTCAATCGCTTGTTGTAGTGCTTCTTCAGTGATCTCTAGAGCAACACCTTGCTCAATCGCTTTTTTACCAACGGCAAAAGCAATCTTTTTAGATACGGTGTGGATCTCTTCCAATGGTGGAAGTAGAGCACCTGAGCCATTGATAGCAAGTGGGGAGCACGTTGCAAGTGCTCGGCTTGATTCCATTAGCATTTCGTCAGTGATGCGTGAAGCATTCACAGCCAATACACCAAGGCCAATACCTGGGAAGATGTAGCTGTTATTACACTGAGCGATTGGGTAAGTGGTGCCGTTGTGAACCACTGGCTCAAACGGGCTACCTGTCGCAACAAGCGCTTGGCCGTCAGTCCAACGAATAATGTCATTTGGTGTTGCTTCAACACGGCTTGTTGGGTTTGACAGTGGGAACACGATAGGGCGTTCGCAGTGAAGGTTCATCTCTTTGATGACTTCTTTGCTGAACAGACCCGGCGCACCAGATACACCAACTAATACTGTTGGTTTCGCGTGGCGAACAACGTCTAGTAGAGAGAAACCAGTGCCGTCGCTTTCCCAATCTTTGGTGTTCGCGTTGGTTTGAACTAGACGCTGTTGGAAATCAAGCAGGTTTTGCATGCCTTCCTGTAGCAGACCCCAACGGTCAACCATGTAAACTTGAGAGCGAGCTTGTGCATCGCTGATACCTTCAGACACCATTTGAGCAATGATAGCTTCAGCAATACCACAACCTGCTGAACCCGCACCTAAGAAGGTGATACGTTGATCTGACAGTTTGCTGTTCGCTGCTTTACATGCTGCAAGTAGAGAACCAACCGTTACGGCAGCTGTACCTTGGATGTCATCGTTGAAACAACAGATGCGATCTTTGTAGCGCTCAAGCAGTGGCATTGCGTTCTTTTGTGCGAAATCTTCGAACTGAACTAATGCATCAGGCCAACGGCGTTGAACCGCTTGGATGAACTCTTCAACGAATGCATCGTAGTCAGCACCCGTAATACGAGGATGGCGCCAGCCCATGTACATAGGGTCAGCAAGACGTTGAGGGTTGTTGGTACCCACATCGAGCACGATTGGTAGCATGTAAGCTGGGCTAATACCACCACAAGCTGTGTACAGTGCTAGCTTACCAATTGGAATACCCATACCACCGATGCCTTGGTCTCCCAAACCAAGAATACGCTCACCATCCGTAACCACGATAACTTTAACGTTGTGGTTTGTCGCATTATTCAGTAGATCATCGATACGATCGCGGTTCGGGTATGAGATAAACAGACCACGGCCACGACGGTAAATATTTGAGAAGTTCTCACATGCTGCGCCAACCGTTGGCGTGTAAATGATAGGCATCATTTCAGAGATGTGGTTTTGAACTAAACGATAAAAAAGCGTTTCATTAGTGTCTTGGATGTTACGAAGGTAGATATGCTTATCCATATCACTTTCGAAGTTACAATATTGCTTGTATGCACGTCCTACTTGCTCTTGGATTGTTTCGGTTGTTTCCGGTAACAAGCCTTCAAGGTTGAAAGAACTGCGCTCTTCAGCAGAGAATGCGCTGCCTTTGTTTAGAAGAGGGGTACTTAGTAGAGCAGGACCAGCATAAGGGATATATAGAGGGCGTTTATCGTTGTTCATTAGATGCCTAATATGGGAGAAAGGGTAACCGAAAAATGATAACGGTTTAGTTATTCAATTGTAAATAGTTTACCTCCGATCTTTGCAAACAAAATGATATTCTTACCCATGTCCCACACTTATCGAATTTTAGCACCATAATTCGTTATACTTTGCTCACACTTTTTCGCGACGCCTCCTTTTTATGTCATTACTTCCCATCGATGCTTATCAAAACGTATTTCACGAACAAATCGCTAATTCTCACCTAGTAGTAGAAGCTGAAACCGGGTCGGGTAAATCAACGCGCTTGCCAATTTGGGCTTGCCAACATGGGCGAGTGCTGGTGGTTGAACCAAGACGAATAGCTTGTACCTCATTAGCTAAATATCTCGCGCTACAATCGGGCGAGAAGCTTGGTGACAAAATTGGTTATGCGATCAAACTTGAGTCTGAATACAACGAGAAAACTAACGTCGTTTTTGTGACGCCCGGTATCGCGCTGCGTTGGTTATCTGAAGATGGACTCGCTGGCTTTGATGTCATCGTTGTCGATGAATTTCACGAAAGGCGTTGGGATATCGATTTGCTGGTGGCGATTCTGAAACAAAAAGCGAGCCATCGCTTGGTGATCACATCTGCAACCATCGAAGGGGAACGTCTTGCTCATTATTTGGATGCGAATCGAATAAGCTGTGAAGGGCGAACTTATCAAGTTGAGATTGAGCACAGAGCGAGCGAATCCAGAACACTGCCTGATAGTCGACATCTAGAGCAGCGCATTACGGAAGAAGTTAATCATCAGCTGATCGCTTCTTCTGGTGACATGTTGGTTTTTCTGCCGGGTAAAAAAGAGATCGTGCAATGTGAACAAGCCTTGGCGAAAAATCCTGATATCCAAGTGGTGAAATTGCATGCGTCAGTCAGTGATAAGGAGCGAGATTTAGCGTTATCGGGTCGTAATATCGATATCAATGCTAACGGTTATGGCCTGAGAAAGGTCATTCTTGCAACCAACGTGGCAGAAACCTCATTAACCATTCCCGATATTGGTGTGGTGATAGATTCAGGATTAGAAAGACGCACCGTTCAACGAAACGGTAGAACGACTCTGATGCTTAAATCCATATCACGAGCCAGTGCCAAGCAACGAGCTGGCCGTGCGGGTAGGGTAATGGACGGCGCTTGTGTGCGTCTGTATGGTGAGCATGCGGCGTTAGAGTTAGTCACACCGCCTGAATTGCAGCGTGAAGAGCTGATCTCACCGATGTTGGCCGCGGCCTGTTGTGGTGCTCCGCTTGAGAGCTTGTCTTTCCTTGATCCTATTCCTGAAAAATCACTAAACAGTGCTACTCAAACCTTGCTGACGATGGAAGCGATTAAAGCCGACCATCAAATTACCGAGCATGGCAAAAAGCTGTATCCGCTGCCGATTGATGCTTTGTATGCCGATATCGTTACTCGAATCAAAACCAAAGCATTAAAAGAAGCGATGGTCGATCTCACAGCTGCGTTGTCCGTTCCGGCTCGCTTGTATCAGTTACCGAACAATGCAGAACATTTGGAAGCACTCGCTCAGCAAGAAAAGGAAGGGTGTGATCTAAGCCTGTTGATTCAGATCGTTCGCGGTCGCGAGTATCCAAATCTAGAAATCGATCAGCAGGCATTGAATGAAGCACAGGGACTGGCTAAGCAAATGCGTGAGGTGTTTGAACTTCCTCAATTAGAAGTCGCGTCCCGTTTCCAGCGTATTGAACTGCTTAACACTATTGTTCAACTTCACCCTGAACTGGTGTTCGTACGCAGACTGAAACGAAAAGAAGCCTTTGCTAATGGAGTTTTAGAGGTAGTACTCGGCCGTCAGAATCGTTTCCCTGATAATGAACAAGCGATGTTGGTGCTTGATACCCATAGTTTGCCGGGAAGAGGCGTTAAGCAAACACTGACCTTAGCGACGGTCACTGCACCTATTCCTTTGGATCTTATGATTGAAGCGGAGATGGGAGAGTGGCAACAAGGTGAAACCGTGGTCAATGATGATGGCGTTTTTGCTGAGATGACATTGGTGTACGCTGGCCGCACGATCACGACCAAGCTCGTGGCAGCGGAAGGGCAACTATCGTTAAAGCCGATCGTCGATCTTGTATCGAATGGGGTTCAACTTCCGGGTTTTGCACAAGCTCGCACTCAACAAATCAAACATTGGCAGCTGTATGTGAAACTCGGTCTCGATGAACAAACCCAATACACACCAGAAATTGAGAACATTAA
>NZ_JBFRSN010000553.1:0-4301 GCF_041473595.1 Vibrio sp. 10N.222.46.A1 | reverse complement strand
GATTGGTACTGGCCCTTATCGCATTGAAAAGAACGATGAGAAGCAACTCGTGCTAACGGCTTTTAACGGATATTTTGGTTTTAGGTCATTGATTGATCGTGTTGAGGTTTGGGTTGTTGATGAGGCTTACTCTTCAATGGTTTACCCAAGTCTTTCTAAGCCTGTAATGGCGGATCGCGGCGATAGCGACGAAGTCGAACTTGATCCCGGCTGTACCTATCTACTGTTGAATCGGAAAAAGGGCATCGCACAAGATCCTGCATGGGCGCAATTTTTATCTAATACTTTGAATGCGGCCGATCTGTTTGTACACATTCCGAAAGAAACTGTTATCGATTTGGGAGTGTTACACGCTTATGGGATAAAGCCCGGTTGGTATGACATCAAGTTGAACACGCCGGTTTGTCCACCAGCGAATGCGAAACCAACCATTAGATTGGCTTACCAATGCCAACACCCAATGTTTCCAACACTTGCGAAGGCTATTGTTACAGTGTTGAAGCAATATGACGTCGACGTTGAACTTTATGGTTACGAAACCGATCCTCCACACGCCGATAATGTCGATATTTGGATTAATCCAATGGGTATCGCTAACAATAGAGATGACGCGTTAGCGGGCTGGTTGATGGATTACAGCTTTCTCGATGAATCTAGCCCGGCAGAAGACTTCGATCAATGGTGTCACATGATCGATCGTTGGCGCTCGGGCGAATTCGAGCAATTCCCAGCAAGACAGTTAGGTAAACAATTGGTGCAAAGCAATCAATTGATTCCAATGTTCCACTGTTGGTTAGGCGTTAACAAAGATCAATGCGGTACGCTGCAGAACGCAAAGTGTAATGCACTCGGTTGGTTCGACTTTAGCCAAGTTTGGGTAAAACCGGACGTTGACTAAGACCAGAGATAACTTGATTAGGACAACACGATGCAAACGGTGATGATCACATTTATAACGCTGGTGGCGTTTGCTGCCAATTCAGTGTTGTGTCGTTGGGCTTTGATGGATCAAACCATTGATCCTTTGAGTTTCTCGATCGTTCGTATCATATCGGGTGCCCTTACACTTCTGATTTTATTAACTTTGTCTTCCCACTCTAAGTCTAGAGAGGAGCTAGTAAACAACGACAAGTCGGTAGAGACAAAGCTCAAATTACCGTTTCAATTCACATCAATATTGTCACTCCTCGTTTATATGTTTGGTTTCTCGTTTGCTTACTTAGAGCTTGGTGCAGGTCTCGGTGCTTTGGTTCTGTTTGTCGCGGTTCAATTTACGATGATTGCCGCACACCTGTTAGCTGGCAATAGAATGTCATTGTTAGAGTGGTGTGGTTGTTTGTTGTCAGTTTCTGGGCTCGTTTACTTACTCATGCCGACGGATTCGACAAGTTCGCCCGATATAACCTCCATCATATTGATGGCTCTGGCTGGAGTAGGTTGGGGGATTTATACACTTGCGGGTAAGAAATCCACGAACGCGTTGCAATCCACTACTGCCAACTTTGCATTTAGCTCGTTAGTGATCCTTGTGTTAGTAAGCCTGTTACTTGTCATCCCTAATGTGGCATCGCAAATATCCATCACAGAACAAGGCTTGATTTACGCAATATTGTCGGGCTCAGTGGCTTCTGGTGTGGGTTATAGTTTGTGGTATTACGTGGTGAAAAAACTGGATACAGTGGTCGCATCCATTGCACAGCTTTCTGTTCCCGTTATCGCGACACTTGGTGGCGTTTTGTTGTTATCTGAACCTGTTACTATGCAATTTATTATCTCATCGACTGTTATCTTACTTGGAATAAGCTTGGTTCTTGTCGCACCTAAACTTAAGAAATAAAGGGTTCAATCATTAACTTCTATGGCTAAACCAAACAAAAAACAACCTACTAAAACGGTCCAGATATTCTGCGCTAAATGTAAGACACAACTTTTCAAGTATCGAAAAGGCGGCAAAGGGGCGCTCGTAAAGTGTTTTAAGGAACGGATCGTTGAAGATTTCACAAAAGACCCTTGTGTGTGCCCTGAATGCGGAATTGAATTTGCGCGAGATACTTTGGTTCGAGGTACGCCTGCCTACAAATTTGTGGGTGGCAAGGTAACTATGAAGTAGTTGAGAAGAATAAATGCCGCAGCACATCATGCGTGTGGCATTTCACATTGTTTTTTATATTCAGAAGAAAGGTTAGAGCTTAATGAGCTCTAACTCGTCCTTGAAGTTGCAACAGTAATAGCGAGACAATGGCACCCGTTGTATCACACAGCATGTCTTTCTGTGCATCCCAAATATCACCTTGTGAGCCAAGGAACGCGATACCTTCATCACCACCTGCAATTTCTGCATACCACCATTCTATAATCTCGTAGCCAGCTGCTACACTCATGATCGCAAATAGGGCAAAGAAACAGGCTAGTATCGGCTGAGCCAATTTCTTACGAATCAAATACTCTGCGAGTGGATAGGCATAAAGACCAATAGAGAAATGGGCTACTCGGTCAAAGTTATTGCGCTCAGAGCCGATAAGGTTATTGAACCAGTCAAATGGCACTTCTGAGAAGGTATATTTTGCGCCTATCGTGTGCAAAATAAGCCAGATAAACATCAGAGCATAAGCTGTCTTAGAAAAGGTGAGCTTGGTGGATAGCCACCATATCCCGATAAGAATACCGAGAGCAGGGACGATCTCAGCGATCCAAACGGCTCTTGAAGATGGCGCAAAGGCTGAAAAGAGAAAGATAACAAGATAGACAGCAGTTAGTGAGAGTAGAGGTCTATTTTGAGCAAGTGGCGTAATTGTCATCATCAGATCCTTTATAAGTTTTTTGTATAGTTACATAATAATGAACAGTGTTCAATTGTGTTCTAATCACTAGATTTGTTGAAAAGTAGTGTTATCGCCCAGTATCTAGACAAACGGTTGGCGGAGTTTCACAAAAGTTTGATTTACAACAAAGCGATCCTTAAAATCATTGCATTACTACATAACAAGAAAGAAAAGTCATGAAACTGGAAACTGTCGATTACCTTGCTGACGACGCAGCAGAACAATTTGTTCGATCTCTACGTGAAACGGGTTTTGGTGTTCTTAAGAATCACCCCATCCCAAAAGAGCTTGTTGAGTCAATTTACGAGAACTGGTACCAATTCTTCATTTCTGAAGAGAAAGAGAACTTCCACTTCAATGTTGAAACACAAGATGGATATTTTCCACCTTCAGTTTCTGAAGTTGCTAAGGGCCACACTGTAAAAGACATCAAAGAATACTTTCACGTATACCCTTGGGGTCAGATTCCTGAACAGTTAAAAGAACAGATTCTAGATTACTACCAACGTGCTAATGCTTTTGCTCAAGAACTATTAGGTTGGGTTGAAGCACATGCGCCTCAAGAAGTACAAGAGAAGTTCTCAATCGCGCTTTCTGAAATGATTAATGGCAGCGAACAAACACTGCTTCGCGTTCTTCATTACCCACCAATGCAAGGCGATGAAGAGCCAGGTGCTATCCGCGCAGCTGCTCACGAAGACATCAACTTACTGACTGTTCTTCCTGCAGCAAATGAGCCGGGCCTTCAAGTTAAAGCTCAGAATGACGAGTGGTTAGATGTTCCATGTGACTTCGGTAATATGATCATAAACATTGGTGACATGCTTCAAGAAGCATCAGGTGGTTACTTCCCATCGACAACTCACCGTGTAATTAATCCATCAGGTGAACGCCAAGAGAAATCTCGTATCTCTTTGCCACTATTCCTTCACCCAAAACCGGAAGTTGTACTGTCTGAGAAGTACACCGCAAATGAATACCTAATGGAACGTCTAAGAGAGCTTGGTGTTATCTAATTAACTAGTTCCTTGTGCTAAAATTGGTATAGATATCAGAGGTCAGCAAAATTGCTGGCCTTTTTTTGTTTTTCCAAAGAGCTAAACCAATCATAGCCAATTACTGGTCACCTTAGCTGCGTAATTTTGATGGATAACGGGCTCTTGAGCCAAGCAATTGAATGTGGTGTTCCATTAAGCTCGACAAATCGTAGAAAATCGCTTTCAATTAAGAGAAGTCAGCCCACTGACCTAGGGCAATTCATCATGCCTAACAAGCTAACAACTTAATAACCCAAATGAGCCAACTATGTCGAATAATCAAGGTGTGAGAGCGAGCTTTCATAGCCATATGGAGAACCCTTTGCTCTGGCCCATTATGGAAGTGCTTAAGCGAAAACCAAGTGGATGGAAAGTACACACACTGGCGGCTTATCTAAACGACCTTGGGTTTATGCCTGTATTAGATGCAGCACCCGAGAAG
>NZ_JBFRSN010000552.1:0-1371 GCF_041473595.1 Vibrio sp. 10N.222.46.A1 | reverse complement strand
CTACGCCAATGCACTGATCGAAAATGAAGACCTACAGGAAGCCGTTCGCGTGTTGCAACGTTACACGCACGATAACCCGAACGACACCAATGGGTGGTACCTGCTTTCAAAGGCAAATACAAACCTTGGTAACAGCGATGAAGAACTGTCTGCTAGGGCAGAGATCTTGGCACTGCAAGCCAACTGGAACAAAGCGATTCAGTACTACACGCAGGCGAGCCAAATCGCAGAACTAGGCAGCCTAAAACAAGCACGTTATGACGCTCGAATTGATCAACTAATGATACAGCGCGAACGCTTCTTATCGTTGCAATAAGTATAATGACTGGTAGCGAAGCTCGTTGCCAAAATACAAAGAAAGCTCAACGTTACACAATAAGAAGCCACTCAGTTGGCTTCGGCTGAACTATTAAATCAAAAATAATAATGAGGAAGAACCATGTCTGTCGTGATTTATCATAACCCACGCTGCTCAAAGAGCCGTCAAACTCTCGAACTGCTTGAAGCAAACGGCGTACAACCAGAGGTGATCAAATACCTAGATGCGCCTTTGACTGTTGAACAGCTGAAAGTGCTTTTCACTCAGCTTGGTTTTGAGAGTGTTCGCGACATGATGCGTACCAAAGAAGCGGATTACAAAGAAGCGAACCTTGGTGACGCATCAGTGACTGATGAAGATCTTTTCGCTGCAATGGCAACGAATCCAAAACTGTTTGAACGTCCAGTGGTTGTCGCGAACAACAAAGCAAAAATTGGTCGTCCACCAGAACAAGTACTAGAGATTCTGTAATCCAATATGAGCATCAACATTCTTGTTCTCTACTATAGTCGACACGGCAACACCCAAGCGCTAGCAAGGCAAATCGCTCGAGGGGTGGAATCCATCCCGAACTGCGAAGCCATGCTAAGAACGGTGAACAACGTGTATACGGTAGAAGAGCAGCCGGATTCGCGCTATCAACCAACAGATCCTATTGCGACCTTACAAGATCTCCGTTCTTGCGATGGTTTAGCACTCGGCAGCCCAGTATGGTTTGGCAATATGGCTGGGCCAATGAAGCACTTTTGGGATAGCACAACATCGTTATGGATTAATGGCGATCTCATCGATAAACCAGCTTGTGTATTTACTTCCTCTTCATCACTACATGGTGGTCAAGAGACGACACAGCAAAGCATGATGCTGCCTCTACTTCATCATGGCATGTTAGTCGTGGGCATCCCCTATTCAGAACCTGCGCTGCACACCACTCAAACCGGTGGCACACCTTACGGTGCAAGCAGCACTGGAGAGAGCGCTTCATTAAGCAAAGAAGAAATTGAGTTGGCGAAAAACCTAGGCAAACGCGTAGCGCGCATCGCTATTAACCA
>NZ_JBFRSN010000551.1:0-2974 GCF_041473595.1 Vibrio sp. 10N.222.46.A1 | reverse complement strand
GAACCTTTCGGTGACCGTGCGGGCACAGCTGCTGCACTGCTTGGCTTGTTCCAAATGAGTGGCTCAGGGCTGCTTGTTGGTACCATGCAACGCCTTGATTTAACGTCTCAAGTGATGATTGCGCTGCAAATGTTCCTTATTGTTCCTGCGTTGTTAGTGCTTGCGAGCAAAGCAGGCAAGTCGTGGCACACGACGTTTGCTAAGGCGTAAGTCTCAAGGGTGACAAAATATACAAATGGCGGTTTGCGAAACGTTAAAACATGGTATATTTGTCACTCATTGAAACGTTAGTCCCCAACGGAAAATACTGTAATGTCATTAACAACCTACGAAATGGCGCGCGTCTTAGAACAAATGGAAGATGCACCTGAAAAGGTCATGTTTGGTAAATTGCTTAAAGAGCTAGGCAACCAAAGTGAAGAGCGTATTCGCAGTGCGGCAAAACAAGTTCCAATCGATACTTTGCGAGACATCATTTACCAATTTCAGCGTGTGGTAGAGTCTCGTAAGGGTGAGCAGGTTCAGCTACTAGCAAAAGAGCTAGCCGAGCAAGGTATCTCTGCTGAAGAGCTACAAGCTTTTCTGAATAAGTAGTTTATCCCAGTTAAAAAGAAACCACTCAATTGAGTGGTTTTTTGCATTTTGGGGTATATCAATTTAGTGCGAATGAAAGTTCGTTCTAACCTCTAAACTGCGCTTTCAAAATTCTATCAAGTGAGAATGGCCCAGCGCCCCATACGACAACGATAAGAATCATTAATCCCCACAACTGATGATCATAGAAGCCTTGCGCCCATAACACTGGGTAAGACACAACCGCAATGATATTGAAAACGAACAGCACCGCTGCCATAGGTCGTGTTAATAGACCAAGCGCTAAGAATACCGGCAGAATCAATTCAGCTGCGGTGCCCATGTAGGCGGCTAACTCCCAAGGTAACAGTGGCACTTGGTATTCCAACTCAAACAAGTAAAGGGTGCTATCCCAAGTCGCTATCTTGGTTAGGCCAGAATTAAAGAATACCCACGCTACCCATAGGCGACAAAATAGCAGTAGCACCGGAACAAAGAGTGCTTGTGATTTCTCAATCAAACTGTCGTATTGAGCCATCATGTTTGTGACTGTGTTGTTATCCATATTATGTCTCCAATTCGGCATTGATTGAAAAGCCTGAGATGACGTTAAGCGCCATGACAGTATTCAGATGTTGTAGTAATGAAGGGGCTATCGCTACGAGCATTTGGCCTGATTGAAATTCGCGAAGTAGCTGATGGCATTCTTCACTCAAGTGATGACTATCAATCTGAGAATTATCGGCTCGTATTAACACCCCAAACTCAGGTTGGTTGATGTCTAACCCATCGAGTTGTTGCTGATAGATAGCGCGTTCAAGCGCGATAATCGTATAGTTAGAATTAATGAGCGTTATTGAATCTTTGAGATGAAAGACTAAAGCGCCTTGTTGCTCTGGTGGCACATCAGCTAAACCAGCAAGAGGACGTTGGTCGGCTTTTGATTCTGAAACGCTTCTCATCAAGCTGTCTTTGTTCCATTCATAAATAGCCACTTCGCAAAGGTAAGGTGCAGCCTCAATAACCGCAGGAAAGGCTTGGATGGTTTGTTCAAAGTGTTCACCGTAACCACTGACATCACCAGAGGTTAATGGATAACTTAAGACATGTTGACGAGCCATCTGTTGGAAGCACTCTTCGCCGACTAACATCTCGGTAAGTGGGTAGGTTGCAGCGAGTACCTCACTCAAGCTAATCACAAAGTTATTGCGATAAATCTGGATGCGCTGTTCATCAGTAAAGTGGTCGCTCACTATATCGCAATGCTCACCACTGTTTTGGTAGCGTAGGGCGTTAGCAAACTCTGATTGAACATCAGATAGGGAGTAGCTCATGATGCGCGACTCCTTTGATTGAACTTGTCGTGTTGATACAAGATGTCACTGGCTTTGGTTGCTTCAGCCAATAAGACTTGTGGCTCTGGGATATCTAGATCCCACTCAATCAAGGTATGGCGAGAGCTGTGCTTTGCTATCCACTGAGTATAAAGTTGCCACACTTCATCACAGACAGGTTTACTGTGGGTGTCTATCCAGATCTCACCTTGCTCGAGTTTCTTCTTAGTGAAACCTGCCAAGTGAATCTCTTCCACTTTGTCTGCCGGTATTCCACTTAGATACTCTTCACAGCTGAAGCCATGATTAAAAGATGAGACAAAAATATTATTGAAATCGAGCAGTAGACGACACTCGGTGCGCCTCTGTACCTCGGCTAAAAACTCCCACTCTGGGATGGTTGAATGCTTGAAGGCAAGGTAGCTCGATGGGTTCTCAATCAGCATAGGGCGTTGCAGGCTGTCTTGTACCTCGATGACATTGCGACAAAAGACCTCTAGCGCTTCTTCGGTATAAGGCAGCGGTAACAAGTCATTGAAGTAATGACCACTTGCCTGACTCCAACTGAGATGATCAGAAACTAAGAAGGGTTCGATATCATCAATGAGCTCTTTTAATTGCACAAGATGATGTTGGTTGATGCGCTCAACAGAACCTAGCGACAACCCAACACCGTGACAACTGATGTTGTGTGCGTGACGAATTTCTCTGAGTTGTTGGCGTTGCGGTGATTGAGCTAAGAAGTAGTTCTCGCTGTGAACTTCTAACCAACTTACTAAGGCTGGATTTTGGCTAAAGAAGTCCAAGTGCGGTGTTCTAAGGCCAACCCCTGCGTTGGGGTGAAGAGTTTGAGTCACAACGATTCTCCTAACAAGAAGTGGAGGTGAGCTGAATGCCAGCTCACCATACTAAGCAGCTCAATTATGATGATTGAGTATTACCACCTGATAATTTGCCACATAGTCCTTTAGGAACGACCACGAATGCATCGGATTGGTTGTCTTCTTTTGCTGTACCCGCACATGAACTTGTTTTGGTTGCACAATCATTTTGGCCAGCTTTTGCCA
>NZ_JBFRSN010000550.1:0-4255 GCF_041473595.1 Vibrio sp. 10N.222.46.A1 | reverse complement strand
ATTATATTTTCTATAAATCATAAACCACCTTAAATCTAACCTCAGTCAGAGTACAGGGTAAATTATAGAGAGGTCTTTATATGGAAAAGCAAAGAGAACGACGTCAATGGGGAACTTGGATAAAGAGTGTTTTCATCTTTTTTATCGGAGGGTTAATTTTTAGTTCACAAACCTATGCCCAAGGGAAAAAAACCTACACTTGGTTTATCAATAAGCCAAATAATGCAACCTCGTCAGTTCCTTCCTTGAAGGATCTAACTGTAAATGACATCTTGAGTGATGAAGATTACTTGAGTAAAAATACGAAAGAAAGACAGACTGGTATTCTCGTTGATGGGGTTATTCAACCTTGGGTTTATCATTGGGCTAGAATAGAAGATCGTCTAGATCCAGATACTGCCTTAAACAAGCTAAATCATCGTTATACCGCCCTAGTCCGTCCTAGGGCTACATTAGAAAGAATTCCTGACGCTATCACTAGCCCTGACCGTGTTCGATTTGATTATTGGGATTATCTTGAAGGAATGGTCTTTTGGGGAGGAAGCTCTCAAGAAGGCACAATTTTAGCCCCTGACCCTCAATGGATTGAAGAAGCTCATGTGAAAGGAGTCAAGATTTATGGCAGCGTCTTTTTGCCTAGTCTCTCCCATGGAGGAAATTTTCAAGATTGTCGAGATTTAGGGACAGTCAGTTTGATGACAAAGCTCATTGAATTGGCTGACGGACTGAATTTTGAAGGATGGTTTTTAAATGTTGAAAGTTTTTCTGGGGAGCAACAGCGAGAAACCTGTATTAATCAAATTGATTCAGCGCTAAGTGACAGTAGGATTACTACATTACAACAAGAAAAAAATATAGAATTTATAAAATATATTGGTTCAGAGGGCTATAGTGGTTGGATATCAGACGCCGATATTACTCCAAATGGCTTTATAGAACCAAGAATGAAAGCATCTCCTCATAGTAATGAAGTCGATTATTATCTCATTAGTGAATATGGTGCAGAAGCTTTAAACGAGATCAGAAATCCTGCTAAGTTCAATTCAAATAAGCAATATCTTATGTTTCCCAATGCTTCTTATTGGGGGCAGTTAGATCAGACAACTAAGTATACTATAGAAGTAGGTGCCCGAAACAATGCGGAACAAGTCGCCAAGCAATATTGGGAAGGAATGTTGGGTAACGATGAGCGTAAAGAATCAGAGGAGTATAATTGGAATGGTGTTTCTCAATATACTAAGAAGCGGAGTACAGATGCCCAGCTAGAACGTTTTCCTGTTCTTGCCTATCAGGATATTAATTTTCAAGGATCCTTGACCCATCTTAATTACGGAAGGTCTTCTGCTGAAGAGATAAATGCTATAGGAGAGATTTCGTCGATTAAGGTAGGGCCAAAAAGTTACGTTCGCTTATGTAAAAGTACTGATTATTCAAATTGTTTGACTGTATGGGGGCTGGATCTTGATTTTGTGGGCGAAGAAATGAACGATTCTATTGTCCATCTTGAGGTTGGTCCGCTTGAACTATACCCAGAAAATGTTGTTTTCTATACTGATCAGTACTTTCAAGGCCAAAAGTTGACTCTTGATCGAACTAACGCATTCTACGATACAACTGACATTTACGACAGGGCATTCTATCGATCAATTTCATCTTTGGTTGTGCCTCCAGGGAAAAAAGTACTCCTTTGTAATACAAGGACGGAAGACAGTTGTCAATTTCCCTATACTGGTACGGTAAAACTCGTAGCTGCCTCTGACAATGACGTCACACGTGGGGTTAAGATAATTGACCAACCGCAATTAACTTTAGCGACACTCTTTGCTCATCGAGACCAACAGCCTCCATTGTTTGAAATGCTCCAGCTTAACCATGTTTACAATGCTTCAGAGCTAGGGGATGTAGGTATTACTAGTTCTTCTCTTAGGTTGCACGATAAACAATATCAAGTGAAAGCTTGCCTTCAATCTAACCTAGAGGGCACATGTGATATCTACTATGCTGATAGTAATTATTTTGGTGATTTAAGAAATGACTCTTATCGCTCTTTTGTTATTGAAAAGCGTGATTTGAATAATGTTATAGGCCTCGCTTACATGGACCTTCAGTTACATGGACCTCAATATCCTTTGCTGACAGGGACGAATGAGAACTTCCCTGATATTTTTAGGGGAGGGATCTCTTCAATAAAGCTGCTCCTACCCGGCTATGAGTTTTCTTATTGCCTTACCGATAATCAACAAAATTTGGAATGTACTGGTTATAGGAGCAATGATTCTCTTGGTTTATCATCTGATTATGATGATAACAGAACCTTATCTATACGTATTCGTGAATAATTTTTTTAGGGTCAAGAAGGACTTTAAATTGAAATTTAAGGGATCCCAATAAGGTTAGCAATTTCGCCTTATATCCTCGCTCGATCGGGCGGGGATATAAGGCGTCAGTCGCGATAGCGGCTTAATCTGGTGTTAGGTGTTATTGGCTTTCTACATATGCTTTAAGAGTTTCTATTGTTGCCCCTCCTGCTGTACAAGCAAAGTAATATCGCGACCATAAGCAGCGCTTTTGCTTTGCCTTGTTAGGTGGGTATCCTGCAATCTAAGCATTCTTGATGATATGGATTTGAGGTTATTCACCATCACGCTAATTGACAACTTTGGCGGATATGATAACAAGACTAATAGGGAAAATTTGCAGAATGGAACGATCAAAAACACTGCATTTTAATAACTTAAATTTCCAACGCTAGTACTACTTGGAGAGCCTCACCCACTCTTGCCTCACGTTGTTTCCCTCAATGGAGAGCACCAATGAAACCAAGATTCCGACACAAACGTCAACACAGTGCGCGATTAAAAAACTAAAACACCCACCATGATATGTCCCCTGAAAAACAACCCGAATCACTCTTTGTTCTCGATATGCTCGACGGCAACGACTGGTGACCCCTTGTACTCACTAATCCAGCTTACGCAACATAGAGGTTACACCCTAGAGCCTTATCATCACGATTAATCACTCAACCCCCGTCCCAAGCCTTGCCATTGCAAGGCTTTTTTACGTTAATTTATCAAGGAATTACCATGTCAAGTAAGACCATCTTGAATTCTGACCATTTACCGATATTAAAAAAACAATTACACACTATTCTCAATCAACTTACCGATGCTGAAATTATTTCAAACAGCCCAATTAAAAAAAACACATGGTTATCGATTTGTGCTCAAGCGATAGGTTATAGCGACTGGGACGACTTAAAAGCGCAGACAGTAACGCACCACGTCTCAGCCCATAACATTGTATTTAACCAAGTGTCCATTATCCCTTTTATTCAGAGCGTGAGGGTAAGTCTAGGAGAGCACATCGACAACATTGAAGGATTTGCCTGTGTCATTCTAAGGAACTTAACTCCCGAAGAGCGAAACGCCATGAACGGCAAGGAAGGTGATCTTCCACCCTTACCCAAAGCCCCGACGTCCTATACATTAGAACTAGGTCCCAATACTGTTTATGCTTCCGACCTTTTAGATTGGCTCTGGCCTACCACCAAAAATCACCAAGTGGCCCCTATAAATAATCACTATTTAGAGCACGTGAAAGAAAAGCGAATTAACTTGAGTAAGCCACAAGTAAAAAAGCGCTCATTAGATGTTTACCCGCGCTCTGGCATGTTAGTAAGGGACATCTTAGGACAACTGGTTTCAGAGGGGTATCTAGAATTCAACGACACGCAAACATGCGTATCTTTTACACAAAAAGGTTTCAATTATTTAAATGGAAAAATGACCAACGAATATGACTCTGAATGGAAAGGATGGTTTAAGGCGTTTGTAGCTCATATCAAAAAAATCCCATACCGATACATCAAAATAGATTGGACACCCTATATCTATTTATATTCACGTGGAATGTCCCCCATTGAGGCGGCAAAAAATCTTGAATGGTCAGAATGCTACACTCAAGCGCACTCTGAGATCCGCTCCGCTCTTAAACACCAACTCAACATCAACTTACCTCTGTATCCCAAAGAACGATACCTGCAATTTACGCCCAGAATATTTCTGACACCTGAGCTTACCAGCAACAAGGTAACAGACATTCATTTTGAATTTATAGGACCCGACTGGGCTAAACCAAACGGCAATCCAAAAACAAAGCGCTTTTGGCCAAACAAACGCTACGTGTCTGTTTATTTAGATACCTCCCCCAAAAGTCGAGGTTGGTATGCCGTCATTCCCGATGAGGTTGATTG
>NZ_JBFRSN010000549.1:0-2178 GCF_041473595.1 Vibrio sp. 10N.222.46.A1 | reverse complement strand
AGGGAATGGATACGAGCTAGTTAAGTTTTTCTTCCTAATGACCTTTGCCGCAGCAATCCCTGCGATTGTATCCGGTGGTATTGCAGAACGTGCACGTTTCTATCCAATACTCATCGCAACACTGTTCACCGTAGGCTTTGTTTATCCATTCTTTGAAGGCATCATCTGGAACGGTAATTTTGGTTTCCAAGATTGGCTTGAGGCGCAATTCGGTTATGGCTTCCATGACTTCGCGGGCTCTGTTGTTGTTCATGGTGTTGGCGGCTGGATTGCATTGGTCGCGGTTTACTTCCTTGGCATGCGCAAAGGCCGTGTCCGCGCCGGCAAACACACTAACTTCGCACCATCAAACATCCCATTCTTAGCACTAGGTTCTTGGATCTTATGTGTGGGTTGGTTTGGCTTTAACGTGATGTCAGCTCAAGCTATCAATGGTATCAGCGGTCTCGTGGCAATGAACTCACTCATGGCAATGGTTGGCGGTATTCTTGCGGCTCTGATTGCAGGTAAAAATGACCCAGGCTTCATCCACAATGGTCCTTTAGCTGGTCTCGTCGCTATTTGCGCAGGCTCAGATTTAATGCACCCACTCGGCGCACTGGTAACAGGCGGCGTAGCTGGCGCATTGTTCGTTTACTTGTTTACTTACATGCAAAACAAAACACAGATAGATGATGTGCTAGGTGTGTGGCCTCTGCACGGTGTATGTGGTGCATGGGGTGGCATTGCAGCGGGTATCTTCGGTCAGCAAGCATTCTGGGGGCTAGGGGGCGTAAGCTTTACTGCTCAGATGGTAGGTACACTAGCGGGCATTACGGTAGCTTTAATCGGTGCATTGGTTGTCTACGGTGTGTTGAGCAAAGTAACTGGCCTAAGGTTAAGTGAAGAAGATGAGTTTAATGGCGCGGATCTTTCTATCCATAAGATCTCATCAATCAACGAAGACTGATCACGGTTCAATAGATAAACATCAAGCGGCTTCGGCCGCTTTTTTTGTGCCTATTTCATTTCTGAATAGCAGAGATCAAGCGAGTTATGTCACAAATAGCCAATGAATTCAGTTGGCTAAGACTATGGTCTAATCCCTAAAACTATTGTTGGAATTTGAACAGTGCTAAGCTGTTACCAAGTGACATATTGAAAAGGACGTTATATGCATTTCCCATATCGAAATATCGTAATTCTTACTGGCGCCGGTATCTCTGCGGAGTCGGGGATACAAACATTCCGAGCACAAGACGGATTATGGGAAAACCATAAAATCGAGGATGTTGCGACACCTGAAGGTTTTGCAAAAGATCCTGACCTTGTACAAGCGTTTTACAACAAGCGTCGTCATGGATTACAGAGTGAAAGTATCTTTCCAAATTCAGCCCACAAGGCGCTAGGAGAGCTTGAAGATAAGCTCGATGGCAAAGTAACCATCATCACTCAAAACATCGACAATCTGCACGAGAGAGGCGGTAGCAACAACATTATCCACATGCACGGTGAGCTTCTTAAGGCACGTTGTAGTGAGTCAAACCAAGTTCTAGAGCACAAAGACGACATTCATACTGGTGAATTGTGCCATTGTTGCCAGATACCAGCTCAAATGCGCCCTCATATTGTGTGGTTTGGCGAAATGCCATTGAGGATGGGCGACATTTATTCAGCGTTAGAAGAAGCTGATTTGTTCATCTCTATCGGGACATCAGGCGTGGTTTATCCTGCTGCAGGGTTTGTGCATGATGCGAAAATGCATGGAGCACATACGATCGAGATAAACCTCGAACCCAGTGCGGTAGAGAGTGAATTTGAAGAGAAACGTTACGGTAAGGCGAGTATCGAGGTACCTAAGCTAGTCGGTGAGCTACTGCTGTCAGAGAAGGGGTCTCTAACGGCCTGACCATTGTGCCAATAAATTGATTGACCCGCTTAAGGTTGGAACTTGAGAGCTCGTTATCAGCAACATTTATCATTTATCATTTATCAGTGGCAAACTGACATTTATTCAGATGAGGCTCTAGTCATCAGTTTGCCTTGTTGTCTCTATATTCAGGTAATTTGTTTCTAGATTAGGACAAGACGTGCACCAAGAGTTTTGAACAGGTCGTTGAGCTTTTTTCATTTCGTACATCGCCTTATCGGATTCAACCAATGCCTGTTTAAAATTATCTCGGTTGGTCACTTCGATAC
>NZ_JBFRSN010000548.1:0-971 GCF_041473595.1 Vibrio sp. 10N.222.46.A1 | reverse complement strand
GCGATAAGGGCCAGTACCAATCGGTCGAATATCGTAGTCTTCACCACGTAAAATCATCGGTAAGGTGACTTTGGCAACAGATTCAGTCAGAGCGAGTGGGAAGTGTTTATCTGGTCGCGTTAAAAAGACATCAACCACACAGTTTGCCGGAGAAGAGACGTCTTTTATATGTGAGAACATATTGAGAGGTTCGAGTGCTAGCAGCGTATCCACAACATGATTAGTTAACAAAGGCTCTCCGTTATGAAAACGGACTCCGGGTCTCAAGAAGAATCGCCATTGATAATCGCTGATTTTTTGCCATGAATGAGCAAGATCGGGCTGTAATTGATCGTTCTCATCCAAACGTGTTAACCCACTGAATACCTGACAGGTAATATGCTGCTCAGATCGTCGCATCGACTTTGTCGGGTTAAGCATAGAAAGCGGTCGGTAATAAGGCAAACGAATAACCTGCTCACCTTCCTGGTATTGCACACCCAAGTAATTTTGAATAACTTGAGTCAGCTTGGCTGCATTGTGATCAAGCACTGACAGCGCTTGTCCAATTTTACCTTCTTGTAAGTAGCGTCTTGCTAAGTTTTCACTGACATCGCAACGATTCTGCTTAAAAATAAGTTGAGATAACTTGCCTCGCCCAGCCGCAGGTAACCACTCAACCCATCCTTCTTCTTCAAGCTTATTGAGTACCATCCGGGCATTACGACGGGTACAACAAAGCACATCCGTGATGTCGTCGAGCTGAACATCAGAATCTTTACCATCGAAGTATTCAAACAGGGTTTCAAATTGAACGCGAAGTCTTGGGCTGCTCATAAAGAGGAAAACTTATTCAAAGGACATTGAATTCAGTTTCCCTATTTTAAGACTTAAAATCAATCTTACTGATGTGATTTTCTTGCGATTTATTAGGTATGGTGTCCTAATGTTTGATTCAAATAGAAGGTCTAAGTACTTTTGCAGTATACGAT
>NZ_JBFRSN010000547.1:0-5772 GCF_041473595.1 Vibrio sp. 10N.222.46.A1 | reverse complement strand
TTTTTCGTAGCCTTGTTTGCACTTTTACTAGGCTTCCCGGTGGCGTTTACCTTTGGTGGTATCGCGCTAATCTTTGGTGTTTGGGCGGAAGGCATCGAAATGTTTGCCTTCATGCCATATCGAATTCAATCAATCATGGAAAATACGGTGCTGATGGCCGTTCCATTGTTTGTTTTCATGGGACTTGTTCTACAAAAGACTAAGCTTGCTGAGCAGTTACTTGAGTCTATGGGACGACTGTTTGGTGGTGTACGAGGTGGTATCGCAATCTCGACAGTTC
Organism: Vibrio sp. 10N.222.46.A1; assembly: GCF_041473595.1. Lineage (NCBI taxonomy): Bacteria > Pseudomonadati > Pseudomonadota > Gammaproteobacteria > Vibrionales > Vibrionaceae > Vibrio > Vibrio sp. 10N.222.46.A1. The sequence continues at coordinate 5,492 of NZ_JBFRSN010000547.1, read as the reverse complement.
TCGTAGGTTCACTGCTTGCCGCTTCAACCGGTGTGGTAGGCGCTTCTGTGGTTGCAATGGGGCTTATCTCGTTGCCCGTCATGCTCAAGTACAACTACGACAAAGGCTTAGCCTGCGGCACCATCTGTGCGTCTGGTACGTTAGGGCAAATCATTCCGCCATCCATCGTCTTGATTCTATTGGGGGACGTATTGGGTGTTCCGGTAGGTGACTTGTTCCAAGCCGCGATTTGGCCGGGCGTGATGTTAGTGGGGGCTTATATCGTTTATATCTTAATATACGCGAAGCTTAACCCTGAAGCCGCTCAACCAATTGAGCGTGATGATTCCATCAGCCGTAAACAAGAAGTCATCAACGCATTGAAAGCAATCATACCGCCACTCGCGCTGATTATTGTCGTATTGGGCTCTATCTTTGCGGGTGTTGCTACGCCGACAGAGTCTGCTGCTCTGGGTGGTGCGGGTGCGATGGTACTCGCTTTGCTCTACGGTCAGTTTAGTTGGTCGATGGTGTATGACGCCTCTAAAGAGACGGTGAAAGTAACGGCAATGGTATTTGCTATTTTGTTGGGTGCAACGGCATTCTCAATGGCGTTTACCTACACTGGTGGTGATTATCTAGTTGAAGAGTGGATGCTACAACTGCCAGGTGAGAAGTGGGGTTTCTTGATCATTACCATGTTGGTGATTTTGATTCTGGGTTTCTTCATCGACTTCGTAGAAATCTGTTTCATCATTGTGCCGATTATTGCGCCTGTTGCTGAACTGATGGGAATCAACATGACTTGGTTCGCAATCCTTATCGCGATGAACCTTCAAACCTCATTCTTGACGCCACCGTTTGGCTTCAGTTTGTTCTATCTAAAAGGGGTGGCACCAAAAGGTGTGACTACCAAGGATATCTACCGAGGCGTGATGCCTTTCATTTTGATTCAAATCCTCGTACTTGGATCACTTCTCGCTTTCCCATCTTTCTATGGAATGTGAGTGAAGCCTAGAATGTGAATGATATGTTTCAACGGCTATCCATAAATTGATAAAGTAAAACGGCTTATTGATGTTCAATAAGCCGTTTTTTGTGAGGAAAAGGAATGCCTCTAAAAGTTAAGCTGATTTTGCTGACGCTACTCCCGTTGCTGATTGTAACGGCGAGCATTAGTTGGATCTCGTTACACCAAACTAAGACGTTGGGTGAGAAAGAGGTCGAAATCTTCCGAGACAGCTTAATTAAGTCGCGTGAAAACGCCCTCAAAGACACTGTTGATCTCGCATTTGATGCCATCGAACATATCTACAACGATCCCGATATCCAAGAAGCACAAGCCAAAAGAGAAGTTCGAACCATATTGTCTAAACTAAGGTATGGCTCTGACGGTTACTTCTTTGCGTATGATCGCCACGGAACCAATTTGGTTCATCCAATCCAGCCAGAGTTGATAGGGCAAAACTTACTTCAACTGCAAGATGAAGATGGCGACTTTCTGATAGAAGCCTTGTTAAGAGAAGCACAAACAGGCGGAGGATTTCACCAATATTTGTGGCAAAAACCTTCGACAGGTGAGGTGGTATCGAAGCTGAGTTACGCCGCTTGGTTAGAGCGCTGGGACTGGATGATTGGCACCGGCTTGTATATTGAGGATGTGCATCAAGAAGTGGCCTCGATGCAGGCCGCAATTAACAAGAATATTGAAACCACGTTCTTTTCGATTGTGGTGATTCTGAGTGTGACGGTCGCGGTCATCATTGTACTGACGTTGGCCATTAACATGCATGAACATCGGATAGCGGATAACAACTTGAAGGAACTAGCTCATAAGACGGTGATGTTTCAAGAGGACGAAAAGAAGCATCTAGCGCGTGAGTTGCATGATGGTATTAACCAGTTATTAGTGTCGAGTCGCTGTCACTTAGAACTGCTCGGTAATAAGCTACAAAGCGAAGACCTTAAAGTGCATTTGAATAAGTCTCAGCATTCACTGATGCGGGCAATCGAAGAGGTGAGGCATATTTCGCATCAACTTCGACCAAGTTCATTGGATGATATCGGCTTAGAAGCGGCGTTGTCTTCGCTGTTATTAGACTTTCAGGCGCACTCGAGCATTGAAGTGGAAACCTTGTTTAATACGCAGCCGGGAAAGTTGAAATCAGAAGCTGCGACGACTTTATATCGAGTGGTGCAAGAGTCACTGAATAATATAGAGAAACACGCACAAGCGACCAAAGTAACGGTTATCGCACAGCAAATTGGAAATGTGTTGCAGTTGCTCATCCAAGACGATGGAGTCGGTTTCAATACCTATAAAGCAATGGAAAAGCGAGGTATTGGGTTACGTAACATGAGAGAACGGGTGGAGTTCATCGGTGGTGACTTTGAATTGATGAGTGAGGTTGGCTTTGGAACGGAAATTACAGTGTTACTGACACTAGAGGGATTAGTGAATGAGTGAAGTTATTCGAGTTGTGATTGCAGATGATCACCAAGTGGTACTGGATGGCTTTATGGCGAGATTAGAACTCGAGCCTGATATTAGCGTGATAGGTACAGCCAGCAATGGATTAGAAGCCGTTGAAGTGGTTAAAGACTTGCGCCCTGATGTGGTGTTGATGGATATCAGCATGCCTATCATGAATGGTATTGATGCCACTCACCTGATTAAAGAGGAAGATCCTCAAGCTAAGGTGCTGATGCTGACCATGCATAACAACCGTGAATACATCATGAAGGTGATGCAATCGGGTGCTGTCGGCTATATGTTGAAAGAAATTTCGGCTGAAAAAATGGTGCAGGCAATCAAGACGGTCAATCAAGGCTCAACCTATTTCTGTGAAAAAGTGACTCAGAACTTGTTTACTCAGCCTATTACTCCCACACAATCTGTGAAGAACCCATTGAGTAGGCGTGAGGAAGCTGTGTTGAAATTAGTGGCTAAAGGGGAGAGCAGTAAAGAGATCGCGAAGGGATTAAATATCAGTTACCGAACGGTTGAAACCCATAGACAAAATATCAAGCATAAGCTCGACATTCACTCTACGGCAGAGCTTGCCAAGTATGCTGTTAGCTCTGGGCTTGTTGAGTGATGTTACGCTAAATTACAGTGAATGTGTAATTTAATTACCAAATGTGCCGTTTACACCCGTTTTTTGATGGTTTTTTTAGTATTTTTGCGACGAGTTGTTATTCTTCCTTTCGAAATTTAAGTGCCAAATGCAATGTTGCAAATTGTGCGCTACTAATTAGAGAGGATGCATGGAGCCTGTAAAGGATAGGTATAGTATTGATAATACTGATTATACCGTAGGACAAGATAATGTTCAGAAATGGGGTTTTGATGTTCATAACCCTGTATTTGGAATCAGCGCTGGGGCGATAATTGCTTTCCTGATTGCGCTTTTGGTTGCAGAACCTGAAACAGCTAAAGCGGCACTTGATGGCGTTAAGTGGAAAGTCATCGGTAACTTCGATGGTTTCTTTATGTGGGCTGCGAACCTTTTCGTATTTTTCTGTTTTGTCCTCATTATCTCCCCTTACGGAAAGATACGTATAGGTGGCGATGATGCTAAAGCAGAGCACTCTAATCTATCATGGATGTCGATGCTATTTGCTGCAGGTATGGGTATTGGCCTCATGTTCTGGGGTGTGGCAGAGCCCGTTGCTTACTTTACCGGTTGGTATGAAACACCGCTCGGTGTTGAAGCGTATTCTCCTGAAGCGGCTAAGTTGGCACTCGGTGCAACCATCTACAACTGGGGCTTGCACGGTTGGGCAATCTACGCCGTTGTTGCTTTGTCTCTTGCCTTCTTTACTTTCAATAAAGGATTACCGCTTTCTATTCGCTCAATCTTTTACCCGCTACTCGGTGACAGAACTTGGGGGTGGTTTGGTCATATCGTTGATATTGTCGCAGTACTTGCAACATTGTTTGGCCTTGCAACATCACTTGGCCTAGGTGCACAGCAAGCCGCAAGCGGTATTAACCATGTATTTGGTACCGATGGCGGTATTGGTATGCAGCTTATTGTTATTGCAGTGGTAACACTGTTGGCAACAATGTCGGTGATTCGCGGTATTAACGGTGGTGTTAAGGTTCTAAGCAACGTCAACATGGTTGTTGCATTAGGCTTGCTGATCTTCGTAACTATCGCGGGTGGCATGGCGGGTATTAAGGCGATACCAACCGCGCTAATGGGCTACATTGAGAACTTTATTCCTCTTAGCAACCCTCATGGTCGTGATGATGAAACATGGATGCAAGGTTGGACGGTATTTTACTGGGCTTGGTGGATTTCATGGTCACCATTCGTAGGCATGTTCATCGCTCGTATCTCTAAAGGTCGTACAATTCGTGAATTTATCGTTGCAGTCTTATTTATCCCGACGTCTGTCATTATCATTTGGATGGCTATTTTCGGTGGTATTGCGATTGACCAGGTGGCGAATAAAGTGGGTGAGATTGGTATAAACGGTCTGCAAGATATTACACTTTCTCTATTCCACACTTATGATGCGCTGCCAATGAGCTCAGTGCTTTCAGTGGTATCGATTGGTTTGATTATGGTGTTCTTCATCACTTCATCAGACTCAGGTTCATTGGTTATTGATAGCATTACTTCTGGCGGTAAAGTCGATGCACCTGTTCCACAGCGTGTATTTTGGGCATTGATGGGCGGTGCGATTGCGGCGGTTCTACTGTGGGTTGGTGGTACTGAATCTATTCAGGCATTACAAGCTGGAACAGTCTCAATGGCACTACCATTTGCCTTCATATTATTGCTTATGTGCCTAAGTTTGTTTCTTGGTTTACGTACAGAGAATCAATTGGTTAAGCAGCAAAGTGCTTTGAGCTAAAAGTATTTTTTCAAATAGAGGCCGACTTAGTCGGCCTTTTTTTCGCCGCAAATATAAGTGATTACCTATATTTTGTTTGAAAATCCATCGAACTGATTCTAGTTTACTGAAAACAATAAGTTAACCTGCTAAACTTCAGACATCCAAGTATTTGAATTATCGTGACAACAGCTTGTACTACTTGGATCGTATGTTCGAGTTTGTGATTCAGTCACAGGAAAGTTAGGGATATGAGGTCAACAGACCTTATAAGTATTCCGTAGAGAGGAATAATGACTAAAGGTATAGATAAATACAGTATCGACAGTACGGATTACACTGTTGGTCAAGATAACGTCCAAAAATGGGGTTTTGACGTTCATAACCCAGTGTTTGGTATCAGTGCGGGACTCATCACTTTGTTCTTGATCGGTGTGCTGCTTACAGATACCGCTTCAGCAAAGTCAGCATTGGATGGTGTTAAATGGCAAATTATCAATTCATTTGATTGGTTGTTCATTTGGTCCGGCAATATTTTCGTTATTTTTTGCTTAGGCTTGATTGTTTCTCCGTTTGGTAAAATCCGCCTTGGTGGTGTTGATGCAACGGCAGATTACTCATTCATGTCTTGGTTATCGATGCTATTTGCTGCAGGTATGGGTATTGGC
>NZ_JBFRSN010000546.1:0-2542 GCF_041473595.1 Vibrio sp. 10N.222.46.A1 | reverse complement strand
ACGTTACTCACCTTGAATGGTCGCAATAACGGTACGACTTCCGCCACAATCTCGGTGTTCACCTAAGTAAATGCCCTGCCATGTCCCTAATGCTAGACGACCATTGGTAATTGGAATTGTCACACTGGTACCAAGTGTCGATGCTTTAATGTGAGCGGGCATATCATCATCACCTTCGTAGGTGTGCTTGTAGTAGGGTGCTCGTTCGGGAACAAACTTATTAAAGTGTGATTCCATATCAGTGCGGACAGTAGGGTCTGCGTTCTCATTTAGCGTAAGGCTAGCAGATGTATGCTGAATGAATAGATGTAATAAACCAACAGACAGTGAATGGATATCGGATATCTGTTGTTCAATTTCATCAGTGATGAGATGAAATCCACGTTTTTGTGCGTGTAGGTGTATCGTCTTCTGAATCCACATACGCCATCCTCTATAATGTATTTGGAAAAAAAGTGGTTTAACGCTATCTTTTGAACTTGAATTTATCAGGTTTCGCTCACATTTAATGAAGTGAGCGCTAGAGTCAGTACCGATTCTTCTATCAGGAAATCTAATTCTGATTTATCTCAAGGTACCGCTCTTCATATGCGGCATAATACGTCGTGAAAAAAAATTACAAAGAATCTTTCAGTGGTGATGCGATTTGGTCATCATAGAAAAATATAAACTTTCGCCTAATCGGGGGTTCTATTCATCACTTTGGTGACGTCTAGAATAAAACCTACAGTAACATCGGGATAGATACCATGTTGAAAAATATCAACCCAACGCAAACACAAGCGTGGAAAGCTCTAACTGCACATTTTGAGTCTGCTCAAGATATGGATATGAAAGAGCTATTTGCTCAAGATGCAAAGCGTTTCGAGAGCTTCTCTACTCGTTTCGGTTCAGACATCTTAGTGGATTACTCTAAGAACCTTATCGACGCTGAAACGATGCAGCACCTATTTGCTCTTGCGAACGAGACTGAAGTTAAGTCTGCAATCGAAGCAATGTTCGGCGGTGATGCAATCAACAAGACTGAAGGTCGTTCAGTTCTTCACACTGCGTTACGTAACCGTAGCGACAAGCCAGTAATGGTTGATGGCAAAGACGTAATGCCAGCAGTGAATGCAGTACTAGCAAAAATGGAACTGTTCACACACCGTATCGTTTCTGGTGAGTGGAAAGGTTACACAGGTAAAGAGATCACTGATGTAGTTAACATCGGTATCGGCGGTTCAGACCTTGGTCCATACATGGTAACTGAAGCACTTACGCCATACAAAACTCGCCTAAACATGCACTTTGTTTCTAACGTAGACGGCACTCACATCGTTGAGACACTAAAGCCTCTTAACCCAGAAACAACACTGTTCCTAGTGGCATCTAAGACATTTACCACTCAAGAAACAATGACGAACGCACACTCTGCGCGTGATTGGTTCTTGGCTGAAGCGGGCGACTCAGCACACGTTGCTAAGCACTTCGCAGCACTATCAACAAACGCGGCTTCAGTTGCTGAGTTTGGTATTGATACTGACAACATGTTCGAATTCTGGGATTGGGTAGGCGGTCGTTACTCACTATGGTCAGCGATCGGTCTTTCTATCTCACTATCTATCGGCTTCGATAACTTCGCTGAGCTACTCGATGGCGCACATGAGATGGATAACCACTTTGCTTCAACGGAATTTGAAAGCAACATTCCAGTGATCCTTGCGTTAATTGGTGTTTGGTACAACAACTTCCACGGCGCTGAGTCAGAAGCAATCCTACCTTACGATCAATACATGCACCGTTTTGCTGCTTACTTCCAGCAAGGTAACATGGAATCTAACGGTAAATTCGTTGACCGTGAAGGTAACCCAGTAGAATACCAAACAGGCCCTATCATCTGGGGTGAACCTGGTACAAACGGTCAGCACGCGTTCTACCAACTGATTCACCAAGGCACTAAGCTGATCCCATCAGACTTCATTGCTCCGGCTATCAGCCACAACCCAGCATCTGATCACCACCAGAAGCTAATGTCTAACTTCTTTGCTCAAACTGAAGCGCTAGCTTTCGGTAAGACAAAAGAGACAGTAGAAGCTGAATTCCTAGCGGCTGGCAAAACAGCTGAAGAAGTTGCTGAGCTAGTACCTTTCAAAGTATTTGAAGGTAACCGCCCAACGAACTCTATTCTTGTTAAGCAAATCAACAGAATCCGCGTAAGCAAAGTAGTGACGACGCTCAATCAGATCAGACAGCGCGAACACTTTGCCTTTTAGCGTTTGTAGCGCGTTGTCTGCTTGACGATATTCAGCTTCCAAAGCTTCGAACTGCTCTGGGTCAGCCTCTAGTGCAGATACGATTTGCTCTAGAGAAGTAAGCGCTTTGCCGTGCGTATTCAAGTAAGACTTAGCTTCACTTAAACGCTCTAGTTGTGCTTCTAATTCTGCTAAGCGCTCAGCCAATGTTTCGTCTTCTAAAATACGAACCATTGGCGCTAATTTATCTAGCGCACCGAGTGCCTGCTTGCTTTGTAGAAGCTGACTACGTTGTTGCTGCTCTTTAG
>NZ_JBFRSN010000545.1:0-13031 GCF_041473595.1 Vibrio sp. 10N.222.46.A1 | reverse complement strand
CACACCAAGTTGTATCTTTCGAGTATATTGCGTGATCGCCAGCGAGAAGCCTTCTATATACTGTTCCTAGATAACCAAAACAGAGTAATAAAAGATGAAGTGATGTTTGAAGGAACCATCGATGCAGCATCTGTTTACCCGAGAGAAGTGGTTAAACGGGCACTTCATCATAATGCAGCCGCTTTAATCCTAGCGCACAACCATCCTTCCGGTGTCGCGGAGCCAAGCCAAGCAGATAGGCGAATTACACGTAGATTAACCGACGCATTGGCACTAGTGGACATCCGAATTCTCGACCATTTTGTCGTTGGAGATGGCGAAGTTATCTCTTTTGCAGAGCGCGGATGGATTTGAATCACATTTTAGGTTGTTAGTTGCGTTAAATCTGCTATCATTCCGCCCACATTTTAGAACCTTAAATCAGCTCTGATTACTCAAATAGCTGCCCTGTTCAAAAAAAGATCACGAAATCCTTAAAAAGGATCTGTTCGGGTCTTGAGCAATGCATGTCAAGTTAGTATAATACGCGACCTTTGATAGCCTTGAATGGATTTTCCATTATGGTTTTTACCTCTATTTTCAGAATTGATAGAGAGGTTCGGCCACCAAGGTTGATATCGAGCTGAAACGATTTGGAGAGACATTCATGTCCCGAGTATGTCAAGTAACTGGTAAGCGTCCAGTAACGGGTAACAACCGTTCACACGCACGCAATGCTACCAAGCGTCGTTTTCTGCCGAACCTACAAACTCACCGTTTCTGGGTAGAGAGCGAAAAACGTTTTGTTAAACTACGTCTAACTGCTAAAGGCATGCGTATTATTGATAAGAAAGGCATCGATGCTGTTCTTGTTGATATCCGTGCACGTGGCGAAAACGTTTAAGAGGAATTAAGCAATGGCTAAAGGCATTCGTGAGAAAATCCGTCTAGTATCTTCTGCTGGAACTGGTCACTTCTACACAACTGACAAGAACAAGCGTAACATGCCAGGCAAATTTGAGATCAAAAAGTTTGATCCAGTAGTTCGCCAGCACGTTATGTACAAAGAAGCTAAAATCAAGTAATTGATAGCCCCTTTGTCTCTTCTTTTATAGAAGAATAAATTAAAAACCCAGCTTATAGCTGGGTTTTTTTATGCCCAAAATTTGGGAAGCCCCAGTGTTTTTGATAAGGGTAAGCATTATTGGCTCAATTTGGCACCTACCGTACAGACGTTACACTTGCCGATGAGCTTATGTGATAGAAAATTACTCAGGATAGAATGTGTCGCCATTTTCACGATATACTGAACACTCAATAGGTTAGATGAGCAGAATCAGATGAGATATCGTGGACGTCGATGGAACAACATACTCATGTTAAGCGTGATCGCTTTTATTGGGGTGCTAAACCTTCCAACATTGATCAAAACGTACCTTATCGAACCTGAGCCTGAACTTCAGGCAAGCAGCCCTTACCCTTATCTTTTAAACCCAAAAGCAGAACTTCAAGCCTTACACTTTACTAAGTGGTCGGTAGTGCAAGAAGACGGCCATTGGGTTTATCAAATGAAAGAGTCTGTCTCAGAGCAAAGTGTGAGTGCCCAAGAGTTATCGCAACGCTGGCAACAGCTAGTAGGCACGGAAGTCGACGCTAAAACTTATACTGACCTGACTCCCCAGCTTAATACGCCGTACACCATTGAAGTTTGGTATCAAGACCAAGAAGAGCCACAGCGTATTACCTATTATCAGCTTGCTGAGTTTTGGTTGCTAAAAAACTGGAATGATCAGTGGTTGGCGGTGTCTATTGAAGAGAGTTACTTGTTTCCAAGCTTTGGCTCAGAAGATTCATTTAAATCAGACCATCTCTTTAAAGCAGACAAGCTATCTATATCAGACAAACCACCTAAATCGGACGACTAACTATGCCTGAATTACCCGAAGTTGAAGTAAGCCGCATGGGGATCTCGCCTCATTTAGTTGGCGAGACGATTAAAACTCTGACTTTTCGTACCCCCAAACTGCGTTGGGATATCCCTCAAGAACTTAAGAAATTAGAAGGGCAGGTGATTCGCTCTATCTCACGCCGAGCTAAGTACCTATTGATAGAAACTGATACCGGAACAGCCATTGTGCACCTTGGTATGTCTGGCTCACTGCGCGTGTTAGACGCAGATTTCCCGCCAGCAAAACACGACCACGTGGATCTTAAGCTAACCAATGGCAAGATATTGCGTTACAACGATCCGCGTCGCTTTGGTGCGTGGTTATGGTCGGCGCCTGATGAAATACATACAGTATTACTGGGTTCTGGTCCTGAGCCACTAACTGACGACTTCAACGCAGATTACATTGCTGAGAAAGCAGAAAAGCGTAAGGTTGCCGTCAAACAGTTCATCATGGACAACAAAGTAGTGGTCGGTGTGGGTAATATCTACGCCAATGAAGCTCTGTTTTCTTCACGTATTAATCCTTTGCGCTCTGCAAGTAAGGTTACAAAACAAGAGTGGCTCTTGTTAACTAAAGAGATCAAGCAAGTACTCACGACGGCTATCAGACAGGGTGGAACAACGCTAAAAGACTTTGCCCAAGCGGATGGAAAACCGGGATATTTTGCTCAAGAGCTGCAGGTTTATGGTAAGGCTGGTGAACAGTGTCCTAACTGTGAAGAGCTGATTCAGGAACTTAAAATCGGGCAAAGAAACACGTTTTATTGCTCTAGCTGTCAGGTATAGATGTGTCCTTCTCAATACAGAAGTTGATATCACTTGAGGCTGTGTCTAGGGCACTTTATCTGATAAAATTACGGATATTATTGTGGAACTTGTCGTCTTCATTTCTAAAGGCAGAGTCTACCTCTAGAGCTTTGTTGATAATTCCTTGCCTATGGCTGCTGGCTTTGCCTTCGTTACATTACGTAAAAATAAAATATAAAGAGAAACTATGAAGATATTTTATTATCTAAAACATGCCTTGCTCTCTATCGCACCTCGTTTGTATTTTTCAAAACAGTTTGAAAAGCTGGAAAAGTCATATTCCGATCAAGCTGACTATATAAAAAGCAGAGTAAGTTATTATGTGAAAGGGCTCGGCGACTTTGATAAGGCTAGTCTAAACTGCGAGATTAGTAATTATTCTCGAAAAGGCTATACATCTTATTTCTTTGATCTTAAAGAGTTTCTTCATTATTTTCCAAAGTACTTTCGTTTCAGTTACTATTTTGGTGATGAAACGCATATAGAGCCAGTTCCAACGTTATTTAAAGCTCGTCCGATTGATGGGAACAATAGTAACTCTGTACTATTTAAATTAGATAAGCGTCGTCATTTCCGATTCGTGGATGATAACTTAAGTTTTTCTGATAAAAAAAATATGGCCGTATTTCGTGGTGCTGTGACTCAACCACATAGAATTCGTTTTATGAAAACTCTGTATGGTCATCCACTGATGAATGCAGGTCAATCGAATACTTCAGAGCAACACCCAGAGTGGCAACAGCCATTTATGACAGTAGAAGAGCAGCTTCAATACAAATTCATTATTTGCCTTGAAGGGAACGATGTTGCATCAAACTTGAAATGGGCAATGTCTTCAAACTCACTTGTCGTTACTCCAAAAATGAAATTTGAAACGTGGTTTATGGAAGGCACTCTGCAGCCAGGCATACATTATGTAGAGGTGAAGGATGACTGGTCGGATTTTGAGCAAAAAATTCAATACTATTTAGACAACCCTAAAGAGTCTGAACAGATGATCAAAAATGCGCATAAATACCTTGCTCCTTTCCAAGATGAACAACTAGAAAAATTGGTTTGCATTAAAACACTTCAAGAATATTTTAGACTATCTGGCCAAGCTATTAACGAACACGCTATTAACGAGCAAGACAAATGAAAATTCTGATTATTGGCCCGTCATGGGTTGGAGACATGGTAATGTCTCAAGGCTTATATATTGAGTTGCAAAGACAGTATCCTGACGCAAAAATTGATGTTTTAGCGCCAGCGTGGTGTAAGCCTATTTTGGAAAGAATGCCACAAGTCAATCAAGCTCTTGAAATGCCACTAGGGCATGGGCAATTTGATCTGAAATCTCGTTATAAGATCGGCAAATCGTTGAGGGAAGTACAGTACGATAAAGCGTACGTATTACCTAACTCCGCGAAATCAGCTTTAATTCCCCTGTTTGCACGCGTTCCTGAACGAGTTGGCTGGAAAGGTGAAATGCGTTTTGGTTTGCTTAATGACGTTAGAACCAATAAAAAAGCGTTTCAATACATGTTAGAGCGGTATGTAGCGTTAGCGCACCCTAAAGCTGAAATGACGGGTAGTGGTTGTTTAGGTGAATTGTCATCATTACCTTTTCCAAGCCTACAAGTTGTTGACTCCAGCCAACAAGAGGCTATGGAGCAATTTGGTTTAAACAATCAAAGGCCTGTCCTTGGTTTATGTCCTGGTGCTGAGTTTGGCCCTGCGAAACGTTGGCCTGATAATCACTTTGCAACAGCAGCGACAGCGATGATAAAGCAAGGTTACCAAGTGTGGTTGTTTGGCTCGGCTAAAGATCGTGAAGTAACCCAAAAGATAATCGAACAAGTCCCTGTTAATATGCAGCAGCATTGCTTCAATTTAGCTGGAGATACGAGCTTAATTCAGGCTGTAGACTTGATCGGGGCTTGTCGTACTGTCGTTAGCAATGATTCTGGGCTGATGCATGTGGCCGCTGCGGTGGGCTGTAATGTCGTGGCTGTTTACGGCTCTAGTTCACCTAAATATACGCCTCCGCTAACGAACAAACTGGCGATCATCAATACCGATATTGAGTGCCGACCTTGCTTTGAACGAACTTGTCCCAAGCAGCACCTAAAGTGCCTCACTGAGTTAATGCCGAGTAGAGTCATTAGTGCTATTGAGCAGTTTGATGTTATTTCCCAAGGCAAAATATAAATAAGGTCGTTATATGAGCATCGTCGTTCGTTGGGCCTATACCGCGCTACTTTTCCTTGTTAGCCCTATTCTGCTTTGGGGCTTATATCGCTCCAAAGCAAACAAACCGCCTTTTGGTCATCGCTGGAAAGAGCATTTCGGATTTACACCGCCTATTAAGAATAGACAATCGGGTGTGATTTGGATTCATGCCGTTTCAGTAGGGGAAGTGCTGGCGAGTAAAAAGTTAGTTGAACAACTGGCGATACAAAACCCAGATAAAAGAATACTGATCACTACAACAACGAGTACAGGCGCTGAGCAGGTCGAAAAGATGAGCGGTTCGATTAGCCATCGTTATATGCCTATTGATTTTAGTTGGTGTGTTCAACGTTTTATCAACCGCGTTCAGCCTGATAACATGCTCATTATTGAAACGGAATTATGGCCAAACACCATTAACACCGTTGCTAAAAATGATATTCCGATGATATTAGTTAATGGACGATTATCCGAAAAATCAGCCAGTAATTATCAAAAAATGAGTTCGTTAATTTATCCGACTATCTCTAAGTTAAATTTAATATTGACGGTACACTCTGATGATAAATCTCGATTTGAGTTACTAGGTGCGCCGAGCGAAAAAGTCATTGTCACAGGGTCAATTAAGTACGATGTGTCGATTGATAATAATGTAATCGCACAAGGCGAGCATCTTAAAGATATTTTGGGGCAGGGTAGGCAGATTGTTGTCGCCGCGAGCACTCATGCGGGCGAAGATGAACAAATTTTTAGAGCTTACCAACAAGCCAAAATCCAACGGCCAGAATTGCTGTTAGTGATAGTGCCTCGTCACCCTGAACGGTTTGATTCAGTTGCTGAATTGGCCAAAAACCAAGGCTTAGTTTTGGTTCGTCGAACCGAAGTTGTTGACGAGATACCGCTCGATGTCGACGTCTACTTGGGGGATACGATGGGAGAGCTTATGGTTATGCTTTCTGCGAGCGATCTTGTTTTTATGGGAGGAAGCCTACTTGGAAAGAAAGTAGGAGGACATAACTTCATCGAACCTGCGCTGCTTCAAAAATACTGCTTAACAGGGCCGAGCTATTTCAATTTTGCAGACCTGGCGAATCAATTGATCGACTCGAGCGCACTGTCTGTTGTAGCCGATGAGAATGAGCTTGCTTTACAAATGATCAGTGCATTATCCAAGCCTAAAGAGTTAATTGAAAAAGGGCGAATAGGCTATGGTATAGTTCAACAGAATCAAGGTGCGTTACAACAAACACTCCAATTGATACATCATTCAGCCACCAATATTGAGACATCACCATGATCAAAACTTTTGTTATTCATGTAAGCAAAGGCTACGAAGAACGTAGAAAACATATAGATAAGCACCTGCCAGAAGTGGGCATCACTGATTACGAATATATGTTAGCTGGTGATATCGATGATCTATCTGATGAGGTTAGAAATGGTTTTTTTGACGACTCCCTGAGGCTCCCTGAGAAGTCTTGCTTTTATAAGCACTACTTAGTGATGAAAAAAGTCGTAGAAGAACAAATTCCACAAGTATTAGTGTTAGAAGATGATGCTTTTTTAAATAGCGATTTTATTGAGCAACTAGAAGCTTTCCAAAATGAACTTCGTGGTGAAGAAAAGTATCTTGTAAATATTGAAGAGGCATCGAGCTTAGTACCTGCATCAGTAAGAGTTCCAAATCAACATCTGTACTTGTGTAAAACGAACAAGCTTACTGGTGGTTTGCTTTATGACCTTAGTTTTGCTCGTGCAATGGTAGAGCATATGGAAAGCAATATAACTGACGCACCTATTGATGGTTATATTGGTAATGAGCGAACGACATTAGAGTACAATATTTTTTGGACACACCCACCTTTGGTTCGTCAGGGCAGTAAAACCGGTGCATTTGATAGTGAGTTGAGTGGTAGAACCTCAGGACTTTATGCGACGGTTAGAAGTTGGTTTAAAGAGGGATACCGAACTCATGTTCGAAGCCATGTCAGCAGCAAGCACAAAGCACTTTTTAAAAATATTACGAAGTACTAAATTATGAAATCAGAATTGGCTAGAAAACACTTAACATTTGTCATTTATGGCAATGATAGAACTTACTATCAAGGCGCAAGATTTTGCATTTTGTCTTTTTTAGCCAATTGGGTTGAGGCAAATGGAACTAGGCCTGAAATTTCTGTTCTAGCAGAAGAGCCTGAGCACTTCGCTAATATGCCAATTAAAGTGTTTCCGATATCGCCAGCTCAAAAGGCTGAATGGAGTCTAGGCAATACTTATCACTTCAGAATCAAGAACCGCGGCTTAAAATATCTTTGTGATAATTTAGAGTTGAGTCCTGAAGATAAACTGCTTTTTTTAGATACAGATACGTACTTTAACGTGCCAACAAACGTTTATTTCGACTCTATATCGGATAAAAACGCGTTACTGTTTTGCTCAGAAGTGAACATCAATACTTTGCCAAGCACCAATGAATACGCACATATCAGAGATAGAGATATAAAGCTTATGGATGGCAGTGTCTACCGCACCAATCCAGACTCAGTTATGTGGGCGTCGGCAGTCATCGGTATCACCGGGAAACACACATCAGCTTTTGATTATGCCGATGTGTTGATTCAAGCGTTACGTCAAGAAGGGTGTGAGGCACACACTCTAGAACAGTTTGCGTTATCTGAAGCGCTCTCTACACAGGTGAATATTGAACCAGCGAAAGCTTGGCTCAATCATTATTCAACGAGTGGACGAAAAGACTGGGCGAGAACGGTGTTGGAACAGTTCTTTGAAGAACACGGAGATAAACCATTTGAAGAGCAAATACGCTTAGCTAAAGAAGTGTCCTTCAAGCGCCCTCTTGCTGAAGTGATTCGAGGGCATATCTATAAAAAGAAAAAGAAACTTCGTAAGTTATTTGGTTTGAAAGAAGAATAAATCATAGACTCTCAAGGGTACTCACTTTGTACCCTTGTTCAATTTGTGAAAAATCAAAGTGCTGAGCATCAATCCTTCCTAATCGAACTTCTTTTTCGAATGAGCGCTTAAGTCGCTTTAAATTACTCTCTTTCCAGCTATTACCTGTTTGCGTTAGGCATTTATCAAAATCGATAATCCAAACCTTGCCTGCTTTATCAACGAGAATGTTATGGATATTGAGGTCGGTATGATTGACCCCGGCATCGTGCATTTTTCGAATTTGATGACCAATATCGTTGAAATGGGAATCGGATAGTTTTTTGTTTGATAGTATCTTTACTAAGTCTTCTGCGTCGGAAATCTTTTCAATTAAAATATCGGCTTTGTAAACGAGCCCTTCTTGCGAAACTTTCGCAGCAACGGGTGTCGGGACATTAACTTTATGTGTGGCTAGAAGCTCAAGTAACATTAGCTCTTGGTATGCTCGTGAGTTCTCTAATCCAGTAAATAAATAGCTGTCTCTAACTAGCTTTCCAAACAAGCCGCCGCGATGATAATGTCGAAGAGCGAAATTGCTTTTTTCTCCCTTAACAAACCATGTTGTTCCTCTACCTTGAGCGTGCCCCAGTATTGCTTGATTCGCCTTCCAATAATCCACAGAAAAAGCCAATTCAACGTCTTCGGTGAGTAATTTAGGATTATACCAGTACGTTGTTTTATGGATTTGCTTTGTTGTAAACATGAATCACTGTCTCGTATTGGGGAGTTTATGGCATACTTGGTAGAACAGTATATCAAACGCCGAACAGATTAATGAACGATTCATGTAGTTACCAAAAAATATTAGTTGTTGCCACTCATTGCATTGGTGATAGTTTGTTGATCTCTGCTTTTACCCATAGTCTGAGAAAAGCGTTTCCGACCGCAACAATAGATGTTTTAGTTAATGCTAGAGGGGAGATGGTTTTTGGTACCAATCCAGACGTTGACTCTTTAGTTGAAATTCCGCCAAGAGCATCCGTTAAGGACTATTACCGAATTTTAAAAACGCATGGTCGATATGATTTAGTCGTCAATGAAATGCTTAATGATAGAACCGCTATCTATAGTTTTATCTTTGGCAAGAAAAGACTTGGTGCAATTGATGAATCGCTTTCTGGCGCCTGGGTTAAAAAGTTAATTTATACTCATTACATTAAAGAACAACATCGCTTTGAGCATAAAATGAGTCGCGTTGCTCGTATGCTGGATACCATAGATGTTAATTGTATTGCACGGCTTGTATCTCCCGAAGAGTTATTACCTTCAGCGGTTCAAAAGAGATTGCCATCAAACTACATTGTTGTGCATGCGCCATCCTCCAACGAAATTAAGCAGTGGCCAGTCTCGTATTGGGTTGAAGTCATCAATCGTCTGATATCTGCAGGTTATAATATTGTCTTATCTGGCGCTAAATTAGAACGAGACGAGACCATTGTTGAACAAATCATTAGCCAAGTTCCTGAATCGAATCAACTGGTCAGTGTTTTGGGGGAATTATCATTAGCTCAAACCTCTGTATTAATAAAACACAGTGATGGTTTTGTTGGACCTGATAGTGGCCCTGGTCACCTCGCATCAGGTTACTCTATCCCAATTGTATCTATTATTAGCGTAGCGCCAGCAAGCATGTGGTCACCTTGGCCATATGAAGAGCCAATTGATGTAACGAACAATTTATACAGCAATGGTGTTAGCTCCCAAAGAGTCGCCAATATTAGACTTGTGCAATCTGAACGTAACTGCGTCCCTTGTTATAAAAACAGATGTCAAATTAGCGATGATGTCTATTCGCCATGCCTTCAAGATATCAAGCCAGATAACGTTGTTTCTGCTGTTCTAGAAATGATGCCATTGGAATCGATCAATGAATAACGCTCTTTCTGCTCCAAAATCTATTTGTATTCTGCGTTTATCTGCCATTGGTGACGTTTGTCATGCCCTTTCTGTGGTGCAACTTATTCAAGCTACCTATCCAGAATGTCAGATCACGTGGGTGATGGGAAAAATCGAAGCTCAATTACTTGGTGATATACCTGGAATTCAAGTTGTAGTGTTTGATAAAAAACGCGGCCTAAAAGGAATGAAAGAAGTATGGAGAGCCCTGCGTTCAACTCGGTTTGATTATTTGCTGCATATGCAAGTTGCATTAAGAGCCAGCCTGTTAACGATCGGAGTAAAGGCAAAAGTAAAACTTGGTTTTAGTTGGACACGTGCCAAAGAGGGGCAGTGGCTCTTTACCAATCGCAAGCTACCAAAAACGGACGCATCTCATGTGTTAGATAATTTCTCTGAATTTGCTTACTTTTTGGGGTGTCCTAAGCAGATACCGACATGGGATCTTGCTTTGTCTGATGAAGACCAAAAACTATCGATGGAGCTTGCGCATGAGCCGTATATTGTTATTAGCCCTGCCGCGAGTAAAGATGAGAGAAACTGGTTAGTTGAGCGCTATGCCGCTGTCGCCGATCACGCTTATCAGTTAGGCTTTAAAGTGGTTTTTTGTGGTGCTCCAACGGATAGAGAGCGCAATTTAACTGACAATATATCTCAGCACATGACATCACCTTGTATTAACTTAGTAGGCTCAACCTCGTTAAAGCAGCTTACCGCAGTGATTGGTCAATCCAGTGTAGTGATCGCTCCTGATTCAGGGCCTGCACACATCGCGACGACTCAAGGTGTCCCCGTGATTGGTTTGTATGCGCACAGTAACCCAATGCGAACAGGGCCTTACCATAGTTTAGACAGTGTGGTTTCTGTCTATGAACAGATTGCTGAAGAGCAACACGGTAAAGCGGTTGACGAGCTTCCATGGGGAACCCGAGTAAAAGGAAAAGATCTTATGGCTCTTATTTCTACAGAATCGGTGATTGAGCAGCTAGACCGTGTATTAGGCCGATTGAAAAACAAGAAAACATCCAGTGAATAAAGGAATGTCATGAAAATAGCAATATACCCAGGTACTTTTGATCCAGTGACTAACGGCCATTATGACTTAATTAAACGTGCCGCATGTATGTTTGAAAAACTTGTCATTGGTGTCGCAGAGAGCCCAAGTAAAGCCACCTTATTTAGCTTAGATGAGCGTGTGGCCTTATTGCGAGAAACTTGCCATGAATTACCTAATGTTTCCGTTGAAGGTTTTAGCGGTTTGTTGGTTGATTTTGCGACCGAGCAAAACGCCTCAATTTTGGTGCGTGGCTTAAGAACAACAATGGACTTTGAGTATGAATTTGGTTTGACGACAATGTATCGTCGATTAAAACCAGAACTAGAGAGCCTGTTTTTGACACCTTCAGAAGAGTTTGCTTTTTTATCATCAACATTGGTTCGTGAAGTCGCTATTCATGGTGGAGAAATAGAGCAATTTGTTCCAGGGTGTGTTCATCAAGCTGTTGTCGCTAAAGTAAAGCTTTAAAAAATTAAGTAATTATGAATATTCTAATGTATACAAGAGCCACGTTACCTGTGGTGAATTATGGTGGAACCGAACGAGTCATTTGGGACTTAGTTTATGCTTTGCACCTAGCCGGGCACCGAGTGACGCTGCTCGCTGGTAAAGGAACAAAGTGTGATTGGGCGAGAGTCATAGAGTATCAACCGAATGTACCACTGCAAAGTCAGCTTCCAAATGATATTGATGTTGTGCATTTCCACTCTGATCTTGAGCCTATCTCTTATCCCTACATTTTAACGCAGCATGGTAATTCAGACGGCCCTATTGACCCTAATACCGTCTTTGTTTCATCTCAGCATGCAAAAAATCATGGTGCACAAGCTTATGTTTACAATGGCTTGAATTGGGACAACTACCAAAAGCCTAACTTTAACTTGAAACGAGAACGTTTCCATTTTCTTGGGAAAGCGGCGTGGCGAGTTAAAAATGTTCAAGGTGCCATTGATATTACCAAGAAAGCTGGCCAGCAGCTTGATGTGTTGGGCGGCCATCGATTGAACCTAAAAATGGGTTTCAGGTTAACGTTAGATCGTCATGTTCGTTTTTTAGGGATGGTGGACGATACAACGAAATCTCAGATCATGACTCAGTCAAAAGGTCTGATATTCCCCGTGACTTGGCATGAACCGTTTGGCTTAGCGATTACAGAGAGTTTGTATTTTGGTTGCCCAGTGTTTGGTACACCTTATGGCTCACTGCCGGAATTAGTTTCTAGTGAGGTAGGTCTTTTATCGAGCTGTGAACAAGATCTCGTAGAAGGGATCTTAAATTCTGACACCTATGAATCTGCTCGTTGTAATGAATACGCGAGAGAGCAATTCAATGCCAATGTCATGGCTGCAGCGTATGTTAGTTATTACGAGAAGGTAGTTGAAGGTAATAAAGCCAATAGTGCATTAGGAAGTATTGTCGAGTCTTTTAAAAGGTTGCCTTATGAACGATAAATTGAAACCGAAACTGGTTTTCGTAGGCTATAAGCAACAGTATGAAAAACTAGAAATTGATGTCCTATCGTCTGATTATGAAAAGCATCATATTTTCCTAAGTAAGTGGCTAGTTAAATTAGTTTCCTTTTTATTTTTCTATAGTAAAAAACACTATCATGAGGCTTATGGAGCGATCATAAGACGAAAAATAAAGGCACTAAATGGCTTCGATGTCATATTCACCACCGATTCTCTGAGAGATATAAAGTCGATATCAAAGATTGATGGGAGGAAGGTGATTGTTTTTAGAAATGTCACAGATGGAAGCCTGAACCACCACCTAAAAGGTTTTGAAACATATACTTTTGATGAAGGTGATGCAGCAAAGTATGACTTTAAGCATATTTACCTACCTATGCCTCAACTAAAAATCATCGATGAGATAGAAAAATCGTCTGATTTCGATGTTTCTTTTGTCGGCGTGGATAAAGGAAGGAAAGAAAAGGTTCAGAAAATAAAAGGTGCATTAGATGGTTTTAAGTGCAATTTTATTGTTTTTGACAAGAAACCGTCTTATTCCTATGTTGAATACCTAACCGTGATGCTCAATACCAAATGTGTATTGGAAATGGTTCTTGATGGACAGACGTCTGATACTATGAGGGTTAAAGAAGCATTGTATGCTCGAAAAAAAGTAATCACGAATAATACGAGTCTTTATAATCATCCTTTATACTCAAAAGAT
>NZ_JBFRSN010000544.1:0-2809 GCF_041473595.1 Vibrio sp. 10N.222.46.A1 | reverse complement strand
GGGCACTATTTAACGCAACTATGTAAATGAGGTCGTTGGAAAGGAATGAACGGAAGATTCTAGAATACTTACGTTGATCGCTGGGGCAGCTTTCATCAATGAACATTAAGACTTGATAAACGACTCTAAGATACTGATGGATCTCATAACTTTCATTGATAGTTGTTCTTGATGACGCTTGGTCAATGAGCCAACTGATACCTAAAGCTCCCAACTTCTCTTTTATGATTGATTCCTTCCCTACTGTCTCACTAGAGATTTTCTCTGCAAGAGTATTATGCTGTTCCAGTAGTAGATTGAACGTGTTCTCAAATGATTGTTGGCGAAAGGTTTTCACAACATAGTACAGCGAACCGATGGCCAATATAGGGGAAAGCAAACCACCAATGTAGCTCCCGAACCCTCCCCAATCTTGAGTGTTATCTGAAATGTTATAACCCCAAAAATTAATTATGTAAGGTGCAGATATAACACTCGTAACCACCGTCACCGCACTCAATATTTTCACTTTTTCATTATTAAAAAAGGCTATTTTTTTTCTAACTAATGCCATTGATTTATTCACACTTTAGGACCTACGGTTATAAGCACTATTGTGTTCAATATTTGAGGGAAATTAAAGCTATTTAGCTTTCATGCTGTGATATGCCGGATATCACATGACAGTAAGGTGTACTTCGTCAATCAAGTCTTGGGCTGAAAGTAGTACTTCTGACTCTTCGGTACTTAGTGGCGCGTTTGCTTGCTGAAGCGCGTACAAGTAATCGAATTTTACGAAGAAGTCGTAGAGTAACGGAGTGATGTTGCTATTGGTTGCGTTTATATATTGCTCTAGTGCTTCGTTCGAACTGTATGACTCTTCATCGCCACCTAGTGCACTGACAATAGATACACGAACGAAATGGAAAAACGGTTCTAATTCTGGTGGGTTAACGACCATTCTAGCTCCCCTTATTAATTTAGCTTCATTCTTATGGGCATTGAAAAATTCGCAAGCACATCTGTTTGGGGAGCCGAGTGACTTAACAAATAACGAGCCTTTACAAATACAAAGCCCTTATTCAAATGGATAAGGGCTTTTGTTTAAGCAAGTTACACAACCATTACCTGGTGCGCTAAATAGATATGAGCGATATGGTCACGCTTAGAGTGATGGCTGGTTAACAGGTCGCTGATTTGGTTTTGGGCAATACGAGAAGAGTGTTCGAGTTGGGCAAAGGTTTCTTTGAGTGCGAGTAATTCATTGTAGCTTTGGTTCTCACGCTGGCTTACGCGTTCGCATGCTTTTTTGGCGTTGTTGAGTAGGGTGGGGTTTTGATTGTTTTGTGGTTGTTGTATTTCTCGATCTAATACGTCCAATACCCATTTGCGGAATTCTTTGGCAGCAGAGGTTCGGCTAAACATCGCGATTAAGTGAGCACCTCGAAGGGAAAATATGCGAGTTGTCTTTTTACGCAAGCTTTTGTTTATTCCGTTCACCGTCAAATTGACGGTCATTGACATTACGCTAGAGAATTCATCTGAATTTCTATCGTAGATACGGCTAACAGAGTCTTCTCTTGCATAACCTAAAGCTTTGGCTATGTCGGTAGCTGATAACCAAACTTGATTATTTTGTTCGACAATATCGAAATGGGTATTTTGGAATGTTAGTGCTGTGGTCATAGTGACCTCCGTAAGTGATCTGTTAAATCACCACGCAAAGGTCCTAAACTTCGGGTGGTGAACTGAACAAGGTTAGGACTACCGCACTTACGAAACGGCCAGCCGAAGCTGCCTCGCCCAGCCCACCATAATGCAGATAGTACGGTTTCTATACGAAACGACTATGTTCTAGTGTGCTGAAGCCGCACATAAAAAAACCAGCAAAAAGCTGGCGTCTATGCGCCGTAAGTTAAAGCAGGGTCCTAAACCTGGCACTGAATTTTGCCAGTGCATAGTTAGAGTAAGGTTGTTAGGGGGAGGGTGTCAACGCTAGTTATCCGAATTTAAAGTATTTAATCGAGGTTTATAGTTGTAAAGCCTTGAAAGTTGATGCATACGACTCAATTATGTATCAAGGTTTCAATTCTAAAAGTAGACGTTTATGGCAATCCCCAAAGTATTTGTAAGTTCTACGTGTTACGACTTACAAGAAGAGCGAGCTCAACTTGAACGCTTTATCACTAACTATGGCTTCCATCCAATATTAAGTGAATATAGTGGTGTTTATTATGATGTAGATGCACACACTCATGAGTCATGTGTTAATGAAGTTGCTCACTGTGATATGTTTGTATTGATCATTTCAGGGCGTTACGGCGGCAAGTTTAAAAATGGTAATGGGGAGTCAATCACTCAAGCTGAGTACAACAAAGCCCGTGAATTAGGTTTACCAATATTTACCTTTGTTAAAGCTGACGTTTCTGCTGCTCAGCATTATTTTAAGGAAAATGTTCGAGCTAATGACGAAGAGTTTGCTAAAAAAATTAATTATCCCGCGATCGAGAAGCAAGCTGATGCTGTCTCTATTTTCAGCTTTATTGATTCTGTACATCGTGCAAGTACTAACAATGGACTTGAGACGTATAAAACTTTTACTGATATAGAAGATCACCTAAAGAAGCAGTGGGCTGGTATGTTCTTTTCCTTTCTTCAGAAACGAAAAGAACAAGATAAAGTCGAAGAAATGACCACTATATTAGAAAAACTCGCGGGGTCATCGACCAAGCTCGAAGTACTTGTTAGTAGCTTGCATGACAACTCGGTTGGTGAAGACAATACTTCAAAGTTACTAGAAAAATCACAACAACATGAAGACTGCGTAAAG
>NZ_JBFRSN010000543.1:0-1253 GCF_041473595.1 Vibrio sp. 10N.222.46.A1 | reverse complement strand
CTAGGCTTTCGTCGTTTCAGGGCTGTGAGTTTTTGTCTTCGACTACGATAATATCGCTACAGATTGAGAAGATTCGCTAGGAATAGTGAAGCTTTTTCACTTAAATATCTAAAGTCAGTAGATAACTCTCAAGCTATCCCAAAAATATCACTCTCGACATACACCAATTCCCTAATGACGACTAGTATAAAAACAGTGATCGTTTATTTGGAATTGTTATGAGGTTATTTTGTACATTGGCTCTTATCTTTTGTTCGTTTGTTGTATCTGCAACCTCGTGGGAAAAAGAGAAAAGCCCAACAAGAAATTCAACCTCATCCATAGGTAGTTACGCTAATGGTTGTCTTGACGGGGCGCAAGCTTTGCCAATTAATGGGCAAGGTTATCAGGTGATCCGCCCTCAGAGAGAGCGCTATTATGGCCACACAGAGTCAATTCAGTTTATTGAAAGGCTAGGTTTAACTACAAGCAAACAACTCAACACAAATCTATTGGTGGGTGATATTTCGCTACCTAGAGGTGGACGCTTCTCATCTGGCCATTCAAGCCACCAGACTGGGTTGGATATTGATATATGGTTAAGGCTCACTGATGAGAGACTTTCCGAGAATGAACTTGCTGTTCCTAAGCCAATAAGTGTAGTCGACCTTACCAACTACAAATTACGTAAATCAAATTGGACCGATGATCATTTTCAAGTGATTCGCTATGCAGCCAAAGATGAAAAAGTGGTACGAATCTTCGTCCATCCTGTCATTAAACAAACTCTTTGTGACCAAGAAAACTCTGATGCCAATGGGAGAGCTTGGTTAGGAAAAATCAGACCTTGGTGGGGACATCATTCTCATTTTCATGTTCGTTTAAAATGTCCTAAAGGTAGTTCTAACTGCATCGCTCAAGCAAACCCGCCAAAAGGTGATGGTTGTGGAGATGAACTTGCCAGTTGGGCTCCGCAGACCATTCCAGTTCCTCCACCTAAAAAAGTCGCTAAAAGTAAGAAAAAAAAGAAAGTTAAAGTAATGCCGAGTCAGTGTTTGGCCTTGATATCTAATAAGTAATCGCATCTATCGAGGTTAATTACAGTGGAAATGCCACTGACTTTCTCGTCTCTGAAACTGGAGAAATGTCACACTTTTGTCTAGAGTTTATAAACACGTAATTAAGAACATCGTTTGATATCAAAACAAACGGATAACGACAATAGCAAAAACAACGATGAATTTGATAATGCTTAGTCAGGGATGGCGTGTTTC
>NZ_JBFRSN010000542.1:0-6057 GCF_041473595.1 Vibrio sp. 10N.222.46.A1 | reverse complement strand
CTTGTAGAAATCCCCAGCAATTCGCTGCAAAAATCAGCTCGAAAGATCAACACGCCCTAGTAAAGGGCTAATTTAACGTGTGATTATGTGCGCTCTGCCAAGTATGCTTCGTAGTCTGGGATCTCAATGATCACTTCTTCTTCAAGCAATGAAGAGTTAAACAGGAAGTTAGCGGTAGCGCGGTTGGTTGCTACAGGGATGTTCCAAACACTTGCGATACGAAGCAGTGCTTTTACGTCCGGGTCGTGTGGTACGGCATTTAATGGATCCCAGAAGAAAATCATCATATCGATCTTGCCTTCAGAGATAAGGGCACCAAGTTGTTGGTCACCGCCCATTGGGCCGCTGATCATGCTCTTAATCGCTAAGCCTGTTTCTTTACTGAGTAGAGAACCTGTCGTGCCCGTTGCATAAAGGAAGTGCTTTTGTAGTTTTTCTTTGTTCTCTTTGACCCATCTTAATAGCTCAGGTTTGAAATGGTCATGAGCGACCAAAGCGATGTTCTTATGCGTTGGCATAGTACGCGTCGTTTTTTGCATGGATGTTCCCTAAATGATTGATTCGTTTTTATTGTTTTGAGTTCTTTAGTCAATATAGCACTAAGGATTCACACTGAATACCGGGCGAAACTCAGAAGGTGACAATGAGTCGGCGATAATTTGATCTTTGAGTGTTGCGGGTGTCAGTGCCTCAATCATGGGTGCGCTATGTTTTTCATAAGGTTGACCACGCAAGTAATGGGTGGCTTGCTTTACCGACAAGCGACCTTGTTCAACCATTTTATCTGTTGGTGCAAAAAGCACCTTGTTACGAAGCAAACCGCGGTAGATTCCGTGACTTAAGTAACTTGAAATTAACCCAATCTCTTTGGTTTTACCCGCAGCTCTTAGTTCACTTATCGCAGCTTCAATCGCGACTGCACTTCCGACAATATATTGAATATCCGGTTGTTCGATGACTTGTTGTACCAAGTTTCTTTGCAGTTCTTTATCGTTGTCTGCCCAATAGCTGATCGCGATTTTGATATCGCTCGATTTGATTGCATCATAAAACCCGAGCGCCACAGGTTTAGTGCCACCGCTTGCTTGTGGGCCAAGTAATAGGGCGATAGGTGTTTCTCCTGACCCTTTTGGATGTCTTTTCGACAAAAACTCTCCGACTTGGAAGCCCATTTGATACCAGTCGACACCGACCGTGCCTTTTAATACTCTTTGTTGCTCTTTATTGACGGTTAACTCATTGACTGTGGCAAACACAGGGGTTGCTCCGACCCAGTTGGTCAGGTTCTCATGGTAAGCGTCAGGCGAAACTGTGCCTAAAATAATGGCATCAGCCCCCCATTGCGTGCAAAGCACCAGTTGTGAGGCCTGTTTGGCTACGTTGGGGTAACCGCCAGCTTCCAAAACTCTAAGTTCGACTTGTTGCTTTTCTGCTTCTGAGACCATTCCGTAGTTAACCGATAACCAATAAGAGTCTTTTAGGTGCGGATAAATGGCACAAATTTTTTCTTTTTGTGATGTGGCTTCTGCCGGTTTTATTGGGCTCAAAGGCTCACTAGCACTTACTACAGTGGTGACTGATGCTAGTAATGAGAGAAGAATTTTTGAAGTTAAAGGTCTAGATAGCATGAATTGCCGTTTTATTGGTTTTAGATAAGAAACACTGCAAAATATAGCGTATTCTGCATGGGTAAAGAAGAACGTTTTAAGGTTTAGAGTTTATGTTGTTAGCTTCAGCGAGTATTGGACGCAAGCTACTGGCCTCATTCTTAGTGATGGCCCTGTTGGTTTTATTGTCTGCATTGATCGGTGTTTCTGGTTTTAGCTTTGTAGCAAAGACTGAAAGAAACGTCGTCGATTCTGCTCTTCCTGCCATGATCGAAGCTCGTCAAGTATCTGAGTTGAGTAACCGTATTATTTCGTCGGTACAAACGCTTTCTAATGCGAGAAATGAAGCAGAAAGAAAAGAAGCGGGCACTATGTTGTTCGGTCAACTTGAGTCGCTTCTTCAGCATATCAAAGAACTTGGCGTCGACAGTTTTGATTCCCAACTTCTTAATAAACTCGAAAACAATGTCCAAAGTGTTATTAATACACTGGCTGAGTTGGGCGTGTCAGTTGAACGTAAGCTTTGGTTAAACAAGGAACTGTCTTCTCGTGTTGAAGAGATGCGTCTACTTGCGGAAGAGCTAGAGCAGCTAACCCGAACCCAAGTGTTGAACACGGCCACCATCGCAGTTGCCAACGTCACACACATCTATGACCTACTAGAAACTAAGCAAACTGATAAAGCCTACCAAGCCTTAGATGCGCTTGTTGAGGTTGACCTTGATTTGTCTGAACGCTTGCACGAATTACATTTGTTGGCGTACAAAATGCTTAATCAAATTGAAGAAACGCAGACTGTCACTAACGTTGAACGTATTCATCAAATCCAATCTGAGTTTGAATCTAATCTAAGAATTATGGCGCGCCGTGTGAAAGCGGTCGAAGATCCGACTCGTTCAGCGCAGATGTCTCAGTTGCTTGAAGAGTTGAGAAAACGCCAGGTCGTGTTCGATATCTCGCTAGAACAATATGAGAACACCAAAAAGTCAGAGTTTCTGATGCAAAATACGTTGGAGCTGTTCTCTCAGCTGAATACAACGGTTAACCAACTGGTTGATGATTCAAACCGAAGCACAAAAAAAGCGGTTGATGAGCTGACCAGCACGTTGAATCTGGCTCAATGGTCGCTGTCTGTGATTTCGGTTATTGGTTTGGTTATCGTCGCATTTATCGTTTGGCGAGTGGTTTATATCTCGGTGGTTAAACGTCTTACTGAATACTCTTCAGCTTTGATGTCTATCGCTCAGGGGCGTCTGAATATCGATATCTCGGTTAAAGGTAATGATGAACTGGCTCATATGGGTGAGGCTATTATTACAGCGAGAAATACGGCACAGGCGCTACAAGTGGTTGCCGTTGGAGAAGCGAAGGCGAAACGTGAGCTCGAAGAACATAAAGAGCACTTAGAAGAATTGGTCACCGACCGAACTTATCAACTGCAAAAAACCAATGAGAAGTTGAATGTCGAGGTGGAAAATCACGCTAAGGCTCGTAATGCCGCAGAACAAGCAAGCCGGGCTAAGTCCGCCTTCCTCGCGACGATGAGCCATGAAATACGAACACCGATGAATGGTGTGTTAGGTACGGCTCGATTACTTAAAGATACTGGGCTAGATCCTTTGCAATCGGGTTATGCCGATATCATTAACCGCAGCGGCAAGAATCTTCTCGCCATTTTGAATGACGTGCTTGATTATTCAAAGATAGAAGCGGGGCATTTAGAAATACGCACGGCTTCGTTTGATCTCTACCAAATGGTTAAAGATACCTACCAACTAATGGAGGGACGTGCTGCTGAGAAGAAACTTAATTTCGATTTCCATATTGAAAGTAACGTACAACGTTATTGGCGTGGTGATGTAACACGAATCAGCCAAATTTTGAACAATCTGGTTGGCAATGCGATTAAGTTCACTGAAACAGGCTCAGTCGATATCTTTATCAGCTTAGATATAGAAGATGAAAATCGAGTGATGTTTGAAGTGTCAGACACGGGGGTTGGCATTGATAGCAAAGAGCAAGCTTGTCTGTTTGATGCATTCACCCAAACCGGTAGTGGTCGCAATAAAACTGGCGGCACTGGGCTAGGGCTAGCGATCAGCAAAAGTATCATGCAAGCAATGAACGGTGATATTGGTGTTCATTCCGAAGAAGGTGAAGGGAGCCAATTCTGGTTCTCAGTACCTTTGTTCGCGGGTGAGAAGATTGAAACGAAAGCACCGACTATTGAAGCTTGTATCCGTGCCAAAGTACTGTTGATTGAAGATAACCCTGTTAACTGCATTGTTGCTGAAGGATTTCTGAATAACCTAGGCCATGACGTTGTGATGGCGACAACAGGAGAAGAGGCCAGAGCTATATTCAGTGAGCAGGCGTTTGATATTGCGCTGGTAGACATCAATCTACCCGATTGTGATGGCATAGAGCTGATTCAACAGTTAAAAGCGATCCTAGAACAAACGTCCACGGCTGAGCCGCTAAATATACCCCCTATGGTGGCGGTGTCGGCGCATGTATTCAATGAAGAAGTCGAAAGCTATTTAGCATCAGGGTTCGATGGTTTCTTGCCTAAGCCGTTGGAGAAAGAGGCTCTTTCTCAGCTCATCGTTACTCAACTCGATGGTAAAGCACTGTTGTTGCCACAGCCTGATCCGAATGATGCTGTTTGCAAACAAAACTATAAACGCGTAATTGAGAGTAACAGTGATGAACTGAACGCCACACAGATGGCAGATGTATTGGCTAATCACACGGCTATAATTGATTCTCAATATGATACCCAAGACCGAGGAGATGCTCCGGTGAAATTGATTGATTCCAAAGTGATAGAGGGTGATCTGTCGATTCTTGGATTAGAGAAAATGAAACAGATCGTTGCGCTGTTTGATGAAAGCAGTGACCTGACCTTGAATGAATTAGCTGAGGCGAGTCAAGCGGATGATGGACGAGAAGTGAAGTCCTTGGCGCACAAACTTAAAGGGTCGGCGGGTAGTTTGGGTCTATCAGCACTGTACAGCTTGTGTCAGAGCATTGAAGCAAGCGAAGAACCATTATTGCAGTATCGAGATAACGACCAAGCTTTATCGGAACTAGTTAGAGATTCGTTGAAGGCACTTGTGCCCTATGTTTCCGTTTAACGATGTGAGCCTGTTTTAAGCTTATACCTAATCTGCAAGCTAAATAAAAAATCCTCTGAACGACTATTCGTCAGAGGATTTTTTATAGCATGTGTACCAATGGTTCTTTAAGAAAGACTTACCAAGATTTCAAGTAATATGGCCGACGATTAAGGCGATATAGCCGACGTTCAAGGCAATATAGCCGACGCTCGAGGCAATGTGCTCAATGTTCAAAAGCTAGAATCAAGGTATACCGTTTACTCGCTATCTATTTTTACTATCTATTCTCAAAACGGTTGTAATCCAATAAACCAAACTCAATCGGTTGATCTTGTTGATACCAACGGTGAACTCGGTCGCTGAATGGCCAGAACTCAGGCGAACTGCGTCGTACTGCAAACTTATCCAGCAACGCGACGTAATCTTTTTCTGTGTCCAAGCTTTGCAGTGCTTTAACCAGAGTCGGTATATTGCGCTCAGTTAATGACAGATAAGCGGCAGGGTAGCTACCTACAACCCCACGTACTAGTGTTAAGTCGTCATTGGCGTAATCTCGATTACCCTCTTCATTGAACAGGCTTGAAATGTTGCTGTGAGCGTTATTGTGAATCATGGTGAACAGCTGCTCATCGCCGTTCTCGCTTTCAATCATGATCGTAACTAATTGAGGCACATGACGCAGACCAACTCCCTTAATCAAATTCACTTGTTTGAGCAGAGCTTCGTTTTTCCGACTGAAACCTGTTTCGACAATATCAAAGCGATTATCGAGGATCGGCGCGAGCTTATCTTTGATCATATTAAGCAGTTCACGCTTAGGATTTGTCGTTTTGTATATCACGTTGGTTGGCTGGTCAAAAGGTGCAATATTACGCTGCAAGTAGTCGCTCAACTGTGAGCTTTGGTTTTCATACCAACTTGAGTGTTCAATGTGTCGTACGTCTTTTGGAAGAAGGGTCAAGAAGTTACTCTCACCCTCAAGGCGCAAGAAATCCATAAACATACGGGTAATCAGTTGGTGGCCGAAGTTACCGTAGACATCAAAACCAGCAACGAGAAGGTAATGGATACGTTCTAGAAGGGCGTAATCAAGAATCCACGCTGTCTTGGGTTGTGGGCCAACTAAACCTTGAACAACTGAAGCGCTATCAAAGTGTCTAAAGATAGTAAGCGCGGCATTACGGTTCGTGCCATTGCCATCCCAAATGATATCTGTGTCTAGATTTACTCCGCTATCAAACCATTGATTGGTGAAGTCTGATTTTGCATTAAGGTATCGAGCTTGTTGCTTCGCGTAGCTCACCCAGCTTGTGACAGGGACAGTGTTGCTT
>NZ_JBFRSN010000541.1:0-3192 GCF_041473595.1 Vibrio sp. 10N.222.46.A1 | reverse complement strand
GGATAGGTTGCCAAAAGACGACACACCGCCAATGGCCAAAATGACTAGAAACAGCCAGCTGATTACTTTGTTTTTAATTGAATATTCTGCGATGTTCATTCTGCTTTTCCTGACAATTCGATTCCGTCACGGAGTTTTCTTAGATTCGAGTTTACGAGTCGATCACCTTGCTCAACACCATGAGCGATTAATGCGCCTTGGCCACTGATTTTGTCGACTTCTACTTCGCTTTTGAATGCTTGTCCGTCTTCCATTTTCCACACATAGAACTGATTAGCTTCAGAGCCCGCTTCTAGCGTTGTCATTGGTAACTGGTAACCTTGAACATCACTCAGACCCGCTTTCGCCATATCCACATTGACCGTAACGCTCGTGCCCGGCAGAATTTCACTTTCAGGCTGCTGCATCTGCATCCAAAACTCGTAGGTACGTGATTGTGGGTGCAATTCGCTAGTGTGCTCTAGATACGTCAAAGGATATTCCCCCGAGTGACCTCCAAAAGTTGCTTGGGGGCGGTAACTGCTCGAACGCATGTCTGGGCTGATCGACGCCAAAATAGAATCTGACACTTGAATTCGCACATACACCTTATCGTTCTGGTACACACTCAGGAGTGTTTCTCCAGGAGTCGTGTTTTCGAATCGTTGCTTATCGACGGTTGAAACTGTTCCTGAGAATGGCGCTAAAAGCTCTGTGTAACTTAACTTGCGTTTTGCTGCCGCCAAATTCGCCGATGCTAGTTTGTAGTTAGCCGTCAGTTGGTCGTGTTCTGATTGCGATAACATCTTGCTGCCAAACATCTCCGTACCACGGGCCAACTGTTTGCTCGCCAGTTTGAATTGAGATTTAGCATCAGTTAGATCTTGAAGGTACGTTGCGTTATCTAAGGTGGCTAATAACTGCCCTTTTTCGACTTTGTCACCGGCTTCCACCAATACTTGTTGAATTTCGCCTGCAAGCTTAAATGCCAACGGTGTAAGTTCTGCAGGCATCACCTGTCCATTAAAACTTCTGAACTGATCAGTCAGCGGCGCGCCAACGTCAAAGGTAGAAACCAATAAAGGCGGTTGTTCACGGTGTACAGCTTCATTGTTACAGGCTTGAAGTAACAAAACCGACGCGACAACAACTGATGATTTTAAAAGGTTCATTAAATACCCCCCTCACGAAGCCAAGCTTTTACTTGCTGTCCGTCAGATAACACATCCACACCGGCTTCAACGATAAGATCACCAGAAGAAAGACCTTCTATAACTTTACCTTGCTCATCAAGCAGGACTTGTACTTTAGAAATCGATCGAGAGTCTGGGTTATAGCGCCATAGCTCGCCATGGTCAGCTTGTTTGGTTAGCCAAGCTGAATCAACAATGCCAATACCGTAGTATGACTTACTCTTCTGAACTTCAACTTGCGCTGTCATTCCAGAAAGTAGATTGATGCCTACCGGCTTGTCGATAGATACAACCGCTTGGTAGCTGTTGGTGTCTTCATCTGGTTGTGTAGAGATCTCTTTAAAACGCGTTGGGATACGAATACCGCGGTGGCTATCCATTACAACCCACATGTTTGAGCTCGTTAGGTCTTGAATAGAACGGTCTTCAAGCTTAGATACCGGAATAGAGAACGTCACATCCATTTCACTGTGATTCAAAATATTAAGAACTGGCTGCTTTTCAGCAATTAACTGATATTGCTTACCAAACACCATCGATACCACGCCATCGAATGGAGCAACTAATGTGGTGTAACCAAGGTTTGTTTTTGCTTGTTCCAACTCAACGTCAGCGGCAGTAAAGGTGTTGACGGCTTGGTCGTAGTAATCGGTACTGACTAACTTTTTCGAATACAGCTCAGAAGCTTGCTTGTATTGACTGTTCGCCAAGTCAAATTTAGCTTGAGCTGCATCAACGGCAATACGGTAATCCGTCGCGTCTAATGCGGCTAGCACCTGACCTTTCTTAACTTCTTGTCCCATACGAACATCAAAAACTTCGATATCGCCACCCACTTGAAATGAAAGCGCAGCACGGTCGGTTGCATCCACTTTTGCGATAAAACTATCAAGCTCGATATCTGCCCGCAGAGGAATCTCAAATAACTTTACAGGCTTGATTACCTGCTCATTTTCCTCTGACTGAACTTTGTTACATCCAGTTAGAGAGCCGGCGAGCAATAGTGCGGCAATAACCACGCCCGTACGCTTGGTCGGTATCGCTTTGATAGACAAATTGGATTGCATGATGCTTCTCCATTTAATTATTATGATTTATTACACAGGTGGGCAGTATATTTATTATTAAAGAATTCTCAAGCTTTACTTTCCACCTGTGCAGTATTTTTTATTTCAAGGAAAACAGTGTAGAATGTGGTAATCAGGTAAATGTAGAAATGAAGATGACTGAAAAGAAACAAGGCAGAAGAAGCGCGAAAGACGCTGAAGAAACGAGATTTTTGATCATGGGTGTAGCTGCGGATATGTTCTGTGAGCATGGTTATGACAGTGTTTCTCTTCGTAACATCAGTGAGAAAGCAGGCGTATCTCATAGCCTTATTCGCCACCATTTTGGTAGCAAAGAGAAAATCTGGCATGCGATAAGTGATTGTTTACATGATTATTTTCAGTCATACATTGCTAAAATCGTAGAAGAGTTACCAAAAGGCGTCGCGCCAAATATTACTATCTATTTATTCAGTATGCGCCTCTTTAGCAACATGATTCACTCACGCAAACCGATGCAACTTATCACCGACTCTGTTCGCCAAAAAGACAACTTGGTCGATTACTTTATCGACAATGTTGGTGATATCGAAAAACAAATTAATATGTTGGCAGATGAATATAATGATGCGAATCCAGATAATTTGATCAACATTTATGAAATTAAATGGCAAATGATCATGTATGCGCACGGAGCGGTATGCCTTACTCCTTTCATGGAAAGCACATGGAATGAAGGCGACATGCAATCGACACCTGAAGAAGCATTGTTAAATCATTGGCAATTGTTCAACAAGCAAATGATCAGTACGTTCAATATCAGTGATGAATGGGTATTGAATACGAGTTCGATTGAAGAGCTTATTTATGAAGTCCCTTGTGTGTGGAAATGCGAACACTAGCAAAACAAACACTAAAATCGCGGCTTTAAGTTTCATGCTTAGTGCTTAGTGCTTAAAACGAAAACGAAAACG
>NZ_JBFRSN010000540.1:0-4276 GCF_041473595.1 Vibrio sp. 10N.222.46.A1 | reverse complement strand
CTAAGCTATGGTTTAAATAAGAAGAGAGCTAATGATGTTAGTTCTCTTCTTTTGTTTTATGGCGCTAAAGATAGCTTTAATCCAGTGAACTCGATGCTTGAACCATAATTCAACATGGTCATTTTGTTGTTTTAAGATTACACTGCGCCCAATATTTCAGAAGTACATATTTAGGTAGAGGTCACCATGGACCAAGAACATTACGAAGACGCTGATTACGAAGGCCAAGAGCTGGGCGAAGAAGGCGAAGAGATTGAAATTGAAGCAATTGGTATTGATGTTTCATCACAGCCAATCGAGCTCTACAAAGTGTTTAAAATTGCTAACCTAGTGAGTGGTGGCGGAGAAGCTAAACACATCATCTCTGAAGGCTACGTAGCGGTAAATGGTGAATTAGAAACTCGTAAACGTCGTAAAATGTACGATGGCGACTTCTTTGAATTCAACCAAGAGTACTATGTAGTGGTGTGCGATCAGCCAGTACAAGAAGAATCAGAAAAGCCGAAAAAGAAAGAAGCGCCTAAAAAAGATAACAAGGCGAAGAAAGGTCAGTCTAAAAAGGATTCTAAGAAGAAAGAATCTAAGAAAAGCAAAGCAGAAATGCTAAGCGCAACGGCTGAACCAAAGAAAGAGAAAAAAGAGAAGAAGAAAGAAAACAAACCGAAAAAGAAAGCGGATACGCCGAAGCCAACACGTGACGACAAAAGCGGCCGTAATTCGATTGAGTTCTTCTAAGTTATTACTTTGAAACGTAAGCACCGTTATACCCAGGTTTTACGTTAAACAGATATCAAAAGACTCACTATTTAGTGAGCCTTTTTTGTAGGTGTAAATTAGGTCCTGACCTAATTTTATTTTTGATGAGCCACAAACTCTACAAACTTATCTCTAAGTGGGTTTTCACTCTCTCCATTCCAGATCAATCCGACAGGCCAAGTGGCGTATTCACCTTCTAAAGTAATGAATTCCACATCGGTATTGCTAATGAACTGCGCACTGCTAGGAACAATGGTGAAGCCGATATTGGCAGAAACCAAGGCAAGCAGGGTGAGGATATCATCGGCTTCTTGCGTCTTTGATAAGTCGATTTTATTGGCAAGACAATATTGTTGAATCTGTCTGTCTAATCCGGGACCGCGATGTTGGGCGAGCTTTAGATAAGGCCATTTCGATAACTCAGAGACGACGAGATTTTTGTTTGGCGCTTGCTTGAGAAGATCTTGGTGTATCGCGACCACAAGCGAATCATTGAACAGTGTTAGGCTTTCTAAATCCGATGATTCTGGTATCCGATTGAAGCTGATATCGAGGTCATGGCTCAATAACTCATCTGTCTGCTGCTTGGAAGGTGTGTCATTTAACGTGATATGAACGTCTGAGTATTGTTGTTTATAAGCCGCAATAAGCTTGGGTGCTTCATGATAAGTAGACACGCCAAAGGCAATGTTCAAATGTCCCTGAGTCCCTTTTACCACCGAGCCTGACAGCTGCTCAAACGCTTGCATTGAATGAACCAAACGTTGGGCTTCTGCCAGTAACGTTTTTCCTGCGTGCGTGAGCTCTGCGCCATTCCTGCCACGAGAAAACAGAGACGCCCCAATATTGGATTCAAGTCGTTGAATCTTTTTAGTGAGTGCCGATTGAGTGATGTAGAGCTGCTCTGATGCCAAACGGTAATTGCCCGATTTAGCGAGCTGACAAAATGCCTTCAGGAGATCAAATTCCATTCCAAATACTCATTGAATTGAGAATATCTTTCATTATATGGAATTGAATTGATTTTTTATACTAGGTTCATACCAATCAGATAAAGCGAAGTTTGAGGACGAACCATGAAGAAAGACATCAAAGTAGCGTCGGTTCAATTTAACCACCACGCAGGTGATAAGGCGTATAACTTATCGGTTATAGAGCAATACGTTCAAAAGGCTGCGGACAGTGACGTGCAGATCGTCAGTTTCCCGGAGATGTGCATCACTGGCTACTGGCATGTGTCTGCTTTGTCGCGAGATGAGATTGAAGCGTTAGCGGAACCTGTACCGGGTGGTGAATCGACTCAAAAGCTGATTGCACTGGCAACACAGTTTGGAATCAGTGTTGGCGCGGGCTTGATAGAGCAGGGCATCGATGGCGAATTATACAACACCTACGTATTCGCCATGCCCAATGGTGAGGTACAAAAGCACCGTAAACTGCACACCTTCGTTAGCCCACATATGAGCAGTGGCGACCAATACACAGTGTTTGATACGCCTCATGGTTGCAAAGTCGGTATCTTGATTTGTTGGGATAACAACTTGGTTGAGAACGTCAGGATCACTGTTTTGAAAGGCGCCGATATATTGATTGCGCCACACCAAACGGGCGGTTGTCATTCACGAAGCCCGAACGCGATGAAGCGAATTGACCCTGAGTTATGGTTTAACCGAGATGAAAACCCAGATGCGATTCGTGCAGAAATGCAGGGCAAGAATGGCCGCGAGTGGCTAATGCGTTGGCTGCCTGCAAGAGCGCACGATAACGGCCTCTTTGTGGTGTTCAGTAATGGTGTAGGTGTTGATATGGACGAAGTGAGGACAGGCAACGCGATGATCTTGAGCCCTTACGGTGAAATCATTGCTGAGACCGATAGTGTTGATAACGATATGGTGATTGCAGAGCTAAAAGCAGAAGAGTTAGATATGTGTACGGGCAGACGTTGGATTCGTGGTCGTAAGCCAGAGCTTTATCATTCACTCACACAACCTCTTGGTCATGAACTTGATCCGCACCAAGCGCGTTTTGCTGAGAAATAATGGTGTAAGCGCTGGTGAAAAAGGATGTATTAGGGACGGTTGAAAGGGAGGGGGAAGTTGGAGGGGAGAGAAGAGTTCCTGATGTAGTCTACCCACTTAAACTGTTTTTAAGTGGGTAGACTATTTACACATCAAGCATCAAGCACCAAGCATCAAACGTCAAACGTCTAAGTTCTATTCTCAGTGTCGAGTGCGAGAAGACGTCAGTTCTGATGCACGAAGTTGAGCAACGGCTTTTGCTAGTTCAAGCTGAGCTTGTGCAAAGTTGATGTCTACATTGCCCTTATTGATATTTTCTAGAGCTGCATATTTCGCTTCTTCTGCGCGAGCGCGGTCAATATCTTGACCGTGCAAGGCAGTATCGGCTAACACCGTTACCACATCCGGTTGAACTTCCAACATCCCGCCAGAGACATAAAGCACTTGCCCCTCTGATTTAGGATCTGTGACAAACACTGTGACGCCCGGCTTGATCTTACTGAGAAGCGGGGAGTGACCGGGGCGGATCCCCAGCTCACCATCAGCGCCAGAAACGGCTAGGGCATACGCTGGACCTGAAAACAGCGTACCTTCCGCACTTACAATATTAAGTTGAAATGTATTATCTGTAATTCCGATAGCCATGGTGTACCTGCCTCTTAGAGTGATTTTGCTTTGTTAAGCACTTCGTCGATAGAACCACAGTACAAGAATGCCTGCTCTGGGATATCGTCATATTCGCCGCCTAACAGGCCTTTAAAGCCTCTTAGTGTTTCGCTTAGCGGTACAAATACACCTTTCTGACCAGTAAACACTTCGGCTACGTGGTAAGGCTGAGTTAAGAAACGTTCAATCTTACGAGCGCGAGATACGGTCTGTTTGTCTTCAGTAGACAGCTCATCCATACCAAGAATCGCGATGATGTCTTTTAGCTCTTTGTAGCGTTGCAGCGTTGTTTGGACTTTTTGTGCAATGTCGTAGTGCTCTTGGCCAACCACAAGTGGGTCTAATTGGCGAGAGGTTGAATCCAATGGGTCGATTGCAGGGTATAGGCCCAATGCCGCGATATTACGAGACAGTACAACGGTCGCATCTAAGTGAGCAAAGGTTGTTGCTGGTGATGGGTCAGTCAAGTCATCCGCAGGTACGTATACCGCTTGGATAGACGTGATAGAGCCTTGTCTAGTCGAGGTGATACGCTCTTGAAGCACACCCATCTCTTCAGCGAGTGTTGGTTGGTAACCTACTGCTGAAGGCATACGGCCTAACAGTGCTGATACTTCTGTTCCCGCAAGTGTATAACGGTAGATGTTATCAATGAACAGCAGTACGTCACGACCTTCATCTCGGAAGCGCTCAGCCATAGTCAGGCCTGTAAGTGCAACACGTAGACGGTTTCCCGGTGGCTCGTTCATTTGGCCGTAAACCATGGCTACTTTGTCTAGTACACCCGCTTCTTTCATCTCGTAGTAGAAGTCGTTACCTTCACGAGTACGCTCACC
>NZ_JBFRSN010000539.1:0-2401 GCF_041473595.1 Vibrio sp. 10N.222.46.A1 | reverse complement strand
AAATGCCAATGTGACGAAAAACACACAGTTACCAACAAGTATTTAACTTATGAAACAGGATTGATCCAGATCAGTGAATTGATAACACCAGTTAATACACTAACTCGTGTCATATAACTTTGAGGTATACACATGGACTTTTGGCTAGAACTCCTATTTGGTAATGCGGTGGGGCTATCTTCAATGATAGTAATATTCGGGGCTCTGGGTCTCATGATGTTCTATGGAGGCTTCTTCATCTACAAAGTTATGACTGAAAAATCTCCTCACTAGAATCGCTCAGCCTAAATCATCTACTTTTAAGTATCATTTTCTTTAGGTAGATGTAAAAACGCTTTGCACCGGAGCCGACTTATTGTCTTCTCCGGTTTTTTCATTTTTAAACCCGGCCTCAACTTAGGTATACTTACCTTATCCTTATCCAACTTGAGATACACACTATGTCTCATGATGACGACTTAGATCTATTCCAAGAAATGATGGGCGATGTTAAACGTATCGACCATGACACCGCCGAACACCAGAAAGTACACCGAGTCACAGAATCTCACCTTGCTAAGCGTGAAGCCGCTATGTGGCTGTCTGACGACGAGAAAGACTACTTATCATTAGACTACTCTCCAATGATCAAACCTGACGATGTCATTGCTTATAAAAAAGATGGCGTACAAGAAGGCGTATACAAAAAGCTGCGCTTGGGCAAGTATCCAATTCAAGCCAAACTCGACCTTCACAGGAAAACACTGAAAGACGCTCGTAACGAAGTACTCTCATTTTTACGCCAGTGTTTAAGAATGGATGTTCGCACCGTTATCATTGTCCACGGTAAAGGTGAGCGTTCGAATCCACCAGCAATGATGAAAAGCTACGTGGCAAATTGGCTAACACAAATTAATGATGTTCAATGTGTTCATTCAGCTCAGCAATTTCACGGTGGTACAGGTGCGGTCTATGTCATGCTCAGAAAGAGTAATGACAAAAAGCTAGAGAACAGAGAGCGCCATCAAAAGCGCAGCAGTTGATAAGTTGAGATAGATAAGTAAGCTAATAGCGGTCTTGCATCAAGAGCGATATTTCGTGCCTAGACTCACACCAAGTGCTAAAATTGTCCTCAGTTAACGAATCCCAACTCAAAGCAACTATTCAGAGGTTGCTTTTTGTTTATCTATATTTCCGTTGTGAAACGCTAAGAGAATATCATGTCACAAGAATCCCAAGCTAAACGCCTTAATAAATACATCAGTGAAACTGGTTTTTGCTCACGCCGCGAAGCCGACAAACTCATTGATGCTGGCCGAGTTACTATTAACGGTAAGATCCCTGAAATGGGCACTAAAGTCTTGCCTGGTGATGATGTTGAGATCGACAATAAACCTGTTCGTTCAAGAGAAAAGCCGATCTACATTGCTCTTAATAAACCAACAGGTATCACCTGTACTACTGAGCGTGATATTCCAGGCAACATCGTCGACTTTATAGGTCACCACAAACGTATATTCCCTATTGGTCGTCTAGATAAGCCTTCTGATGGTCTTATCTTCTTGACCAACGACGGCGATATCGTAAACAAAATCCTACGTGCAGGTAACAACCACGAAAAAGAATACGTGGTTCGTGTAGATAAACCTATTACGACTGAGTTCTTAAAGCAAATGGGCGCTGGCGTTCATATTCTCGATACTGTTACCTTGCCATGTAAGGTAGAGAAAGAGACCAAGTTCTCGTTTCGCATCACATTAACGCAAGGCCTTAACCGTCAGATTCGCCGTATGTGTGAAGCGCTCGGTTACGAAGTATTTAAGCTACGCCGTGTTCGTATTATGAACATCTCATTAGACGGTATTCCTAACGGAAAATGGCGCTACCTGAGCGACGAAGAGATTAATGAAATCTTGGCGATGTGTGAAGGCTCAGTAAGTACTGAAGATGCGTCAAAAATGAACGCGAAAGGTCAACGAATTCGTAAAGCAACTGACGCGAAACTTTTTGATAGCCGTGAAGAGAACCAAACTTCAACAGCGCGCCGTAATCAAAACGAGAACCGTACTCGCACTTACCGCGGTAACAATGCGGATGAATTCCGTCATGCGCCTAACTCAAAGCGTGGCCGTAACTCATCGAACGGTGAAAGCGGTGGCGGTGGCAATACCGAAAACTGGAAATCAAACTCTCGTTCAGAGCGTTCTAATTCAGATAAAAACCGTTCGGATCGCAATCGCACAGATCGCGACAATAACGAACGTCGAAGCGGTAAACCGACAGACCGTAGTCAAGATTCAAACAGGCCGAACAAACCTGCACCGAAACGTGTTGGTGGTACTTTAGGTTTGAAGAAATAGTCAGAATCCTTTCAAACGGGACTGTCGATAAAGAAACGCCCGCTAGATTAGTCTAGCGGGCG
>NZ_JBFRSN010000538.1:0-641 GCF_041473595.1 Vibrio sp. 10N.222.46.A1 | reverse complement strand
CGACGTGATGGTTGAACTGGCGAGCGAAGGTATCACCATGGTGTGTGTGACCCACGAAATGGGCTTTGCGAAACAAGTGGCCGACCGCGTTATCTTCATGGATGAAGGACAAATTGTGGAATCGAATACGCCACAAGCGCTCTTTGAAAACCCTCAACATGAACGTACTCAAGCGTTCCTAAATCAGATCCTGACTTATTGATGTTGATTCGAATTATTAAACCCGCCCTATCTGCTTTGGTACAGATTGTTGTACTGGTGGCTGCTGTTGTTTGGATTCTCGACTCTGGTGCACAAACCATGGGATACAGCTGGCAATGGGAGCGTGTGCCGGACTATATTGCTTTCTATGAAGATGGTGAATGGTGGCCTGCAGAATTAGTTGAAGGGCTACTGGTTACCATCAATATCTCTTTGATTTCTTTGGTTGCTACGCTGATCATTGGTTTAACGACAGCACTATTGAGAAACTCAAATTCTGTGGTTGGACGCACCTTAGCCACCAGCTATGTTGAGTTAATTCGTAACACGCCGTTATTGGTACAAATTTATTTGCTCTATTTTGTATTTGGCCCCGTGTTAGGGCTGGATCGCTTTAGCACTGCCGTTTTAGCCTTGGCACTTTTCCAAGGCGCTTACAC
>NZ_JBFRSN010000537.1:0-6147 GCF_041473595.1 Vibrio sp. 10N.222.46.A1 | reverse complement strand
GAACTAAATTCAATTTAACTGATTATCAATACGCATTGATATGAATAGGTTAAAGCTAATTATCAAATTTCTTTTGAAAGTGTAACAAATACAAGGCTGTTGATGATTGTTAACCCATTGGTAACATTTGCGTAAATTATCAAGGGAAAGAAAATGAAAAAATCAATAATCTACACCGTACTAGCGAGCGCAATTTTGTCTACTTATGCACATGCAGAGGCAAAGTTCACTCCAAAACAAGCTACCGTGGTCGCGACCATGACTGAACGCCCAGGTAACCCTTCGGTTACACCAGATGGGCGTTTATTGTTAAGCGTTCATCCGCTCGATCATCCAACGACTAAAGTCATCGAGTTAAGCGTGGCTGGAAATCAAACGCCATACCCGACGATGAAATATGCACAAGGTGAAAACTCTCAATTTAAGGCTGTCATTGCCATTCGTACCGATGATAACGGAGTCGCGTGGATTCTCGATCTGGCAACTCATACCATAACGGGCTGGGATACTCGCAATGAAGCATTAGTAAAAACGATAAAAATACCCGCCTCTGTTCTAAAACCGACAAGCTTCCTACAAGACTTTGCTCTAGACCAAAAAAGACAACGTATTATCATTGCTGATATGACCCAGAACGATCTAAAAAGTGAAGCCATTCCAGCCTTTGTAACGGTTGACCTAAAGACGGGAGAAGCGGTTCGAGTGGCAGAAAACCACCCATCTATGAAGGCCGACAGTAAAACTGGGTTTGCGTTAAACCCAATCACGATCGATCCATCTTACGAATGGGTCTATTTCGGAGCTGTCAACGGACGCACTATTTATCGAGTGAAAGCGAGTGAGTTCGATAACGATGGAAAGACTGTCGCAGACAATATTAAAAGATACGCAGACAAACCTTATTCAGATGGTATTACTGTAGACAGTGCTCAGAACGTTTATGTTACGGATATTGAGAACAATGCAATTGGTGTGTCCACACCAAAAGGGTACCGAATTATTGCGACGCTGTCAGAGAACCAAACTTGGCCTGATGGCATGTCATTTGGTCCTGATGGCTATGTTTATGTAACTGTCAATCAGCTGAACCGAACCGCAGCTTTAAATAACGGCAAAGATACTGGCATCAGACCATTCGAAGTCGTAAAAATCAAAGCACTGGCGACAGGAACGACCGGCCGATAATCAAACGGAAGTGAGCCTTTTATACTGGCTCACTTTCCTTTCTGAAGAGCCCCTTCCCTATTTCTACGAGTAAACGAAAGACATTTATCGTAACGACAAAACATGTGATTTGGTGACCTCAGTTATTCGGACTATATATGCGCCTCTAATTTATTGTCTGAGTGCTATACATGAACCAATTGATCGATGCTCTTTCTACCCAAGGTTACTTTGTTTGGGATGACTTCTTAACTCACGAAGAAGTGGTGGCATTGAGGGATTGCATTCCAGAGAACTGGAAAAAGGCTAGGATCGGCCGTAACGATGACGTAGCACGAGAAGCAACGATTCGTAGTGACAAAATTCAGTGGGTACGCCGTGATATGGGCGAACCAGCCTCTCTGTTCCTAGACAAAATGGAACAAATTCGTTTAGAGGCAAACCAAGCGTTCTTTTTAGGTCTGTTCGAATACGAAGCGCACTTTGCAAAATATGAAAAAGGTGACTTTTACCAGAAGCACTTAGACTGCTTCAAAGGCAACGAAAACCGCCGCCTGACCACAGTATTCTACATGAATGACGAATGGTCTGAGGAAGACGCAGGGGAGCTCGTGGTTTACGATTTAAAAGACAACCACATCGCGACCATTCCACCAAAGGGTGGTCGACTGTTGGTATTCTTGTCTGAACAATTCCCACACGAGGTTCTGCCGACAAACACAGAGCGATTCAGTATCGCGGGTTGGTTTCGCATTAACGGTGTGAAAGACAACCAATTGGACATCGCGCACTAAATCTGTATCCACATCGAACCTTCTTCTAAGCCTCTCCATCGAGAGGCTTTTTTATTGAACAACAGTTGTCCAATAAAACGCCTTAAAAACCGAACATGTTCAACATCAAAACCATCAATAACTTTTCTCTTAAATAAAATCGAAATGAATCTTTCACATCAGTGAAACGCTTTAGCCACGTAAGTGAAATATACCCTGTTCAAGATAGCTTCAAACGATACCCCTACCGTCTCGTTAATACTCAAATTCAATACCTCTATATCGATTTCATCCAAAAGGAAAAGAAGATGAATAAGCTAATTTTGGCAGGCGTTCTTTCTGCGACAGCAGCAATGCCGGCGTTCGCAACGACTCAAGTCACTTGGTGGCACGCAATGGGCGGCCAACTTGGAGAAACCGTCAATAAGATTGCGACTGACTTTAATGCGTCACAAGATGATTACAAGATCACGCCAATCTATAAAGGTTCATACACAGAGACCTTAACAGCGGGTATCGCAGCATATCGAGCAGGCGAAGCTCCTAACATTCTACAAGTCTTCGATGCCGGTGCTGCAACCATCATGAACGCGAAAGGTGTCGCGAAACCGGTACAGGATATTCTGGTTGAATCGGGCTACAACTTTAATTCAAACGACTACCTAGCTGGCGTTCGTAACTTCTATGCCGACAACCAAGGCAAGATGGTTGGTATGCCTTTCAACAGTTCGACGCCGGTTCTTTACTACAACAAAGACCTTCTCGCAGAAGTGGGAGCCGAAGCGCCTAAGACTTATGAAGAACTCGAAGTGGTTGCTAAGAAACTGAAGGCCGAAGGGCACATCGCGTTTTCTCAATCTCTGACGCCGTGGATCATGTTTGAAAACTTTAAGTCTCGCCACAATCTACCTGTCGCAGACCAAAACAATGGTTACGACGGCTTATCCACTAAGATCATGTTCAATACCAAAGACATGATGATGCATGTTAGCAAGATGAAAGAGTGGTCAGATCTAGGTTACTACAAATATTACGGCAGCGACTGGGACGCGAACCAAACACCTTTCGAGCGCCAAGAAGTGGCGATGTGG
Organism: Vibrio sp. 10N.222.46.A1; assembly: GCF_041473595.1. NCBI lineage: Bacteria > Pseudomonadati > Pseudomonadota > Gammaproteobacteria > Vibrionales > Vibrionaceae > Vibrio > Vibrio sp. 10N.222.46.A1. The sequence goes on along the minus strand of NZ_JBFRSN010000537.1, from coordinate 3,119 downwards.
ATGGGTTCTTCAGGCTCGTTCGGTGGCTTGCGTAACCGCGTACCTTTCGAGTTAGGCACAACTTACCTTCCATACTGGAAATCGGTCAACCCTGATGCTGGCTTAACCTTCATTGGTGGTGCAGCTCTGTTTGCACTCAATGGCCATGACCAGAAACAGGACAAAGGTGTTGCAGCGTTCTTTGATTACCTGACCAAACCTGAAACTCAGGTTTACTGGCACAAAACAACAGGCTATGTACCTGTAACAACTGCTGCCTATGAACTAGCGAAAAAGTCCGGCTACTACACAGAGCAGCCAGACGCAGAAGTGGGCGTTAAGCAACTAAGCCTCAAATCGGGCGAGTGGACTAAAGGCTACCGCCTAGGTTATTACCCGCAGATCCGTGAAGTGATGCACCGTGAGTTCGATAACATCTTCGCTGATCGCTCTAGCGTCGAGAGCAGCCTAGACAAGGTCGAAGATGAGAGCAGCAAACTACTAAAGCGCTTCGCTCGAACGATGAACTAGATCGATTAATGAAACGAAACTGTTCACAAGCTTAAGGCTTAGCGAATCAGAGCCGTTCATCACTCCTCACTACTTGTCACTGCGTCGCTAAAAAAACGCTATGGCAAGGCGTGAGGAGACTCTTCCCTAGCGCCATTTCTTGCTCCAACAACGATAACTCAACGGGATGCATGCCTGATACAGCGCTAGTGGTAACAGCCGCTCATAGTGGCCACTGTAATTATTTTTAGGGATTACCCTGTGGAACGACGTCAACAATTCTTTCACTCTCCGCTGCCTTACCTATTTTTGGCACCTCAGATACTCATCATTGCGGTTTTCTTTATCTACCCAGCAGCAAAGGCGGTTTACCTTTCATTTATGCTGGAAGACCCTTGGGGCACCTCATCTATATTCGTCTGGTTTGAGAATTACCAAATGCTATTCGAATCGAGCGAGTACCTGAACTCGATTGGCTTTACTTTGATGTTCGCAATTGTGGTCTCTTTCTTATCACTTGCCTTGGCTCTGCTGCTTGCCGTGAAAGCCGACAACATCATTCACGGACAAGGCGCTTACAAGGTCACTCTCACTTGGGTTTATGCGGTTGCCCCTGCGATTGCAGGTGTTATCGGTGCTTTCTTGTTTAACCCGCACATTGGCGTGTTCACAGAAATCTTTGCTGTTGTGGGTTGGGATTTTAGCTTCCAAACCGATCCCGTGGATGCCACGTTTGCTCTGATTTTGGTTTCCGTGTGGAAACAGGTTTCGGTGAATTTCATCTACTTCCTAGCGGGACTCCAATCGATCTCTTACGCCGTAAAAGAAGCGGCGATGCTGGATTGTGTCAGCGACTCAAAACGTTTCTGGACCATTACCTTCCCACTGCTCGCCCCGACTGGCTTCTTTCTACTGGTCATCAACCTCACCTACTCATTCTTTGAAACCTTTGGCGTGATAGACACCATGACCAATGGTGGCCCAGGTGGCGGTACAACTTCATTAGTGTACAAGGTGTATCGAGATGGTTTTGTTGGCGCAGATTTAGGCGGCAGTTCCGCCCAGTCTGTTGTGTTGTTACTACTGGTACTCACTCTCACATTTATCCAGTTTCGCGTTGTAGAAAAGCGCGTCCATTACTAGCCCCTCCCCGCTAGGATTTAACGCGACAGGAGTTATTTATGAAAAGTAATAAGGTCTCAGACCACCTAATTTTAATTGCAGGGATGCTGTTTATGTTGGTCCCTATCTGGCTAATCTTCGCTAGTTCTACGCATAACCCAAACACCATTGTCAGCGAAGGTCTGCAATGGCTACCGGGCGATAACTTTACGGCCATTTATAGCGAAGCTTGGAACAAAAGCATGGGCTTTAGTGGCGAAGTCACCGCCAGTAAAATGATCACCAACTCGATGATCATGGGGCTAGGTTTTGCGATCGGTAAGATCATCATTTCGATGATGGCCGCGTTTGCTTTGGTCTACTTTAGACTCCCTTACGCCACGGCGTGGTTTTGGCTGATCTTCGTGACGCTGCTACTGCCATTAGAGGTTCGTATTATCCCTTCCTATGAAGTTGTCGCTGGGCTTGGTCTTCTTAATAGCTATACAGGGTTGATTCTGCCTTTGATCGCATCAGCCACCGCGACCTTCTTTTTCAGGCAATTTTTCAAAACCATCCCCGATGAATTGTTAGAAGCAGCTCAACTAGATAATGCAGGCCCATTTCGATTCTTTGTCGATATCTTGCTGCCTCTTTCTAAAACCATGATCGCCGCTATTTTCATCATCATGTTTGTGGTGGGTTGGAACCAATACTTATGGCCGATCATGATGACTACCGATGAAGGTTACAACACCATCGTGATGGGCATCAAACAAGTACTCAATAATATCAATGAAACCAGTTTACCGCGCTATGACTATGCTTTCGCCATGGTGATTTTAGCCATGTTGCCACCCGTACTAGTGGTGGTTGTATTTCAGCGTTGGTTTGTAAAAGGGCTAGTAGAAAGTGAAAAATAATAACGACACAACTCAAATGAACAATAATCGCATTCAATCACTCGATGAGTACAAGACGTCTCACCAACCTTCTCACCAAGCTATCCACAAAAATACAGAGGACACCCCGATGCCAAAGCTAAAACAAACGTTAGCGCACAACCAAGCCACTCACGATCGTACGCGTAAAGCTCCCATCATGCTGGGTATCAAAAACTTGGTAAAGACGTATGAAAACGGCCATCAAGCCGTCAAAGGAGTCTCGCTTGATATCGATGAGGGTGAGTTCCTTGTTTTGGTGGGTCCTTCTGGTTGTGGCAAGTCTTCTATCCTACGTTCCATTGCGGGCTTGGAAAGCATTTCTGGTGGCGAGATTCACTTAAGTGGTCGCCGTGTTGATAACGAAAAGCCAGCTCAGCGTGATATCGCAATGGTCTTCCAAAATTATGCGCTCTACCCCCACATGTCGGTTTACAAAAACCTAGCTTATGGCTTAAAGAACCGAGGTGTTAGTCAGCACCTTATTGAAGAGAAAATTGAGAAAGTCGCCAAAACGCTGAAAATCGAAGAATACCTAGACCGCAAGCCAGCCAAGCTTTCGGGTGGTCAACGTCAACGTGTTGCTAT
>NZ_JBFRSN010000536.1:0-656 GCF_041473595.1 Vibrio sp. 10N.222.46.A1 | reverse complement strand
GTGAAGTACAACAGAAAGACATTGCTGATTGAAAACATCAATGACAAAAAGCGAGTGTACGGGCTAGAGGCGATGGCTTCTTACTGGGTACATGACAACATTCAACTGGGCGCTTCTGGTCACTACGTCACCTCTGAAGTGAAAGGTAACGACGGTTGGAAAGATGTATCTGCAGGAAGTGCAAGTACTTCTAAAGCAAGTGCTTGGGCAGGTTGGTATGACACAGACCTATCTGTAAAAGTACAAAGCCAAACTATGTTTGATTACGAAGACGACAAAAACAAACTTGATGGCTACACCGTGTTTGATCTAGTGAGTACGTATCAGCTTCCTGTCGGTAGTCTAGGTTTTGGTATTCAAAACTTACTGAACAAAGACTACACCACTGTTTGGGGTCAACGTGCTCAAATCCTTTACTCGTCTCATTACGACTCAGCAGCGTATGACTACAAAGGCCGCGGCCGTACTTACACTCTGAACTACCAAGTTAAGTACTAATTAATCGGTCTGCATAAGCTGAATTAGTCGCTTACTCTAAAGTGTGGGATAGCTAAAAGACAAAAAGGGTTGGCAAACATGCCAACCCTTTTCAATTGAGGGTTCATTCCGAACTCCCCTATGTTTAACTCTACTTATGCTTAAGCTGTCTTTTCTTT
>NZ_JBFRSN010000535.1:0-6451 GCF_041473595.1 Vibrio sp. 10N.222.46.A1 | reverse complement strand
GTTGCATCATCATGGGTTGTTTGTTTTTCTTCTTAACGCTTGATCCTGCAAGGGCGATGAGTTTCGCTGGCGCCTTCACAGCACCAAGCTTTGCGTTCATGGGGATTACCTTTCCAGTAACCGACATGAACACGGCAGCGCAAATCTGGAGAAGCTTATTACCCGTAAGTCATTACATCGAAGTACAAACGGCACAGTCTAGTTATGGCGTAAGCGCGGCACAGTCTTTGATCAGCCTCTCTTCTATGTTGTGGTATGCCGTTCCTACATTGGTGGTTATATTATTAATTAAGAAACATCTAATGCAAGCATCACTCTCAGCTAAAACTAAAAACGAAGCAGAACAAGGAGTAAAACAATGAGCTTTACTCAACTGCTAAAACAAGAACTGTTAGCGGTAATTCGCAACCCTGTTGTACTTCTAACGGTATTTGGTGGTGTGGTCTTCTATTCATTCTTGTATCCGCTGCCTTACGCAAATCAAGTTCCTCAACAGCTTAAAGCTTCCGTTGTGAACTTGGATAAGAGCCAAAGCAGCTACCAGTTAGAAAGAATGGTAGATGCCACGTCTCAAATTGACTTGGTACGCCGCGACTCCACCATCGCCGATGCTAAGCAAGCTGTTCTTAATCAAGAGATTGGTGGGTTCCTCGTCATCCCAGAGAACTTCTATAAAGACTTGCTCCTAGGTAAGAGCCCGACGCTTTCTTACGCTGGTGATGCATCTTACTTCTTGGTCTACGGAACCATTGTTGAAGGGCTTGCCAAGGCAGGCGGCACGTTAGCTGCGCAAGTAAAGGTCAGTCACTTGTTAGTTGAAGGTGTGCCGTTAGAATCCGCAGCCAAAGGCTACAGTGCATTCAGCTTGAACCTAAAACCAACCTTCAATAGTCGCATGGGCTACATTGATTACGTGGTTCCAGCCGTCTTTGTGTTGATCCTGCAACAAACCTTAGCCATGGCTTCTGGTTTAGTTGGCGCGACCCAAAACGCTCAATCGACGTTTGGCTATTGGAGTAAGACCTCTCCAGCGAAACTGATACTTGCTCGCTGCTGTACCTTAGTCGGCATATATTACTTGTTGTCGATGTACTACTTCGGCGCGAGCTTTTCGATGTATGGCATTAACCTACTTGCCTCCATAACAAACATTTTGACCTTACTGCTACCCTTCTTATTGGCTAGTTGTTTGATCGGGATTTTTATTGGTGAGCTAGTGCCAAGAAGAGAGTTAGTCACGGTTTTGGTGTTAATCAGTTCAATGCCGCTGATCTTCTCTTCAGGTTTTATCTGGCCTGTTGAAATGATGCCTGAATGGTTAGTACTGCTGTCACAGTTATTCCCAAGCACACCCGCTATCCAAGGTTTTTTAGCGCTCAATCAGATGGGGGCATCTTGGCAAGAGGTAGCGTCTCAATGGACATTGCTATGGATACAAGTCGCTCTATGGGGCTCGTTACTCGCACTTAAGCTTCATCACAAATCGAGTAAACGTATCATTGGCTCTGTTTAACTCTAGTCTCTATTCGTCAGGCACTAAACCTCACGCTCATTGAAACCATTAACAAAGCTCTGATAAAGGGCTTTTTTAATGTCCTTTAGCTTGATTACATCTTCAGCTATCCATTGTTTAAACACCTCCCCAAAACATATTGAACATTAAAACTCGCCGACTTCCCTATGCACCTCCACTATCATTCACCTTAGTTCATGCTATAACAGCTACTGCATATGCCTTTTCCAACCTAAAAAATGCCTGCTTATTCCCAAACAATGACAAAACCCGAACAATTGTAAATTTATTGTAAAAAAATCTTTGATGGTATTATTTTTGTGTATAGGATTATCAGTAGGACTTGGCAGGCCGAATGCCATAGTCTAATTGGTGCACATACCAAAAGGATATCCATATAAAGCAAGATCAGTACTCATATTTATTTCATTTTTCGACCTAGCTACAGCCGTTTATGTTGCCGTCGAATTGCAATAAATAAGTCGCTGAAATGTAAAAAATCAAATAGAAAAAACACAACAGCAACAAACATAATTTAATAAAAAGACAGGGAAAACCATGAAAAACATACGTGAATTATTTTTTGGGTTTATATTATTATTTAGTTCCAGTGCATTTGCAGAAGAAGGATCATTTAATCAAGCTATCAGTAACTTAAGTCAAAGTGTTGATGGTTTTTTCAACGAATATACAGGTTGGTTCGTTGGACTGATATTTAAAAGCGTACCGGTAGGTGAAGCAAACTTCCCAATTATTGTTGGCTGGTTACTGCTCGCTGCGATCATCTTTACTGTTTACTTTGGCTTTGTTCAATTTAAACGTGTCGGGATGGCCATAGACATTATTAAAGGTAAGTACACAGACCCTAACTCCAAACACGAAGGGGAAGTTTCTCACTTTCAAGCGTTAACAACCGCGCTTTCTGGAACTGTTGGGCTTGGTAATATTGCCGGTGTGGGTGCAGCTCTCGCAATTGGTGGTCCTGGTGCAACATTCTGGATGATCTTGTGTGGTCTTCTGGGTATGGCGTCTAAGTTCTGTGAGTGTACCTTAGGTGTGAAATACCGAACTATCCTACCTTCAGGTGTCGTTTCCGGTGGTCCCATGTACTACCTAAGCCAAGGTCTTGGTGAAAGAGGGTTGGGTGGACTAGGTAAAGCCCTTGCTATTGGTTTTGCATTAATGTGTATTTTAGGCGCATTGGGCGGCGGTAACATGTTCCAAGCTAACCAAGCACATGCCATGTTAACTTACGCATTCGATGTACCAAGTGAATACGGTGTCATCACAGGCCTTGTACTCGCCGCTTTAGTTTTCTCTGTGATTGTTGGTGGTATGCCTTCTATCGCATCGGTAACGGAAAAAGTTGTTCCTTGGATGGCTGCTCTGTATATCGGTATGGCTCTGATTGTTATCGGTTCTAATCTTGATCAAGTGGGTCCTGCGTTCAGTGCAATCTTTACAGGTGCGTTTACTGGCGAAGGTGTGGTTGGTGGATTCATTGGTGCCTTAATCCAAGGTCTAAAACGTGCAACGTTCTCAAACGAAGCAGGTGTAGGTTCAGCAGCTATCGCTCACTCTGCGGTTAAAACAAAAGAGCCAATCACTGAAGGTCTAGTATCACTATTAGAACCGTTCGTTGATACAGTCATCATTTGTACAATGACAGCCTTGGTTATCACTATCGCTGGTCTAAATACAGGTCCATTCGATGGTTCTGGCTTAACGGGTGTAACGCTTACTGCTGCATCGTTTACTGAAACGGCAGAAGTGTTCAAATACACACTCGCTCTAGCGGTAATCATGTTCGCGTTTTCTACCATGATCTCTTGGTCGTACTACGGTCTTAAAGCGTGGACTTACCTATTTGGTGAAGGCAAAACAACGGAACTGATTTTTAAAGTGATGTTTTGTGTGTTTGTTGTTATCGGTGCGACGATTCAGTTTGGCGCGGTAATCGACTTCTCTGACGCAGCTATCTTTGCGATGTCTATTTTCAACATTCTAGGCCTGTACTTCCTAATGCCTGTTGTGAAGAAAGAACTGCAATCATTTGTTGCTCGAGTTAAATCTGGCGAAATCAAAACTTACGAAAAATAGTGACTCGTCAATAATTTATTGTCGAATAACACTGTTCTAAAAATTTTTGTAAGACCCTTTGCTTGAGAAAGCGAGAACAGTATTGCAACGTACAAAATCCCTACAGGCTGTGCTTGTAGGGATTTTTTATGTCTGAATTTTCTTGTTTAAGCCGCCGTTCAGGATCTTGGCTTACTTGTTTACGATCCAAGACTTCTTCTACTTCAATCATTTCTCGTTGCGCCAATGCCGAATTACAATCATCAAAGCAATAAGCTACGGTACAAGTCTCGCACAAATATTCAGGCATCCCTTTGTCCTTTGAGATAGTCTAATCACCGAGTGGCAACAAACCACATATTCATCCTAGAACATAACAATTATGCTAATTTTCTGGCGTGTAAATATGCGTGCAAAGTCACCAACTACCCAACAAAGCACATATCAAGATCAATTTTACGTATCTAATCACTAATTTCAGAAATAACAATGTAAAGCGCATCTTAGCCATTTAGGGGGTGAGAACGCAAAACGCCCACATCACGTGTGCGATGTGGGCGTTCAAATTCTTACTGCAAGTAGTCGTGATATGGCTATATTAAGCGCTCAGCTTATAGACCCATCTCTTCAGTGAGAGTCTTGATCTGCTTGATATCCATGGTGTGAACTTCAATCATTTGTCTGATGTCACTTAAGCGGGAATTGGCATTATCCTGTTTCTCACAGGCGTCAGATTTTGTATCCCATGACGTACCATCTAAGAAAACATCACACGCTTTCTTCAAAGAACCAAGATTCTGTTCGATGTCATCTCTTTCTTTCTCGAGTTTTTCAAGCTCTTGAGATATCTGTAATTCTTTGCGGAAAAGCTCACGCGAACGTTCAAAAAGGGTCGACTGCATATCAGCTTGACGGCTCAACTTTTGATTATTTTGTTGAGTTTGTTCTAACGTTTGCTTCTGTTCGTTTAACTGCTGCTCTAACGAGTAGTTTGCTTTCTCTAAAACTGCAGATTGTTTCGCTAAATCTTGGAGTTCTTTTTGATGCTCTTCTGCCTGTTTCACTAGAGCAGCTTCTACTTTCGCATCAATTTCGGTATCAACTTTTGCCACTTTCTCTTCAACTGATGTCACCAACTGAGTTTTACTATCACGCAGTTCTTGATAACGAGTTTCTAGTACCTGATAAGTGGATTCCCACTTCGAAGCCGTGACTGTAGATCCGATTAAACCGCCTAACGCCAAACCGATAACCGCAGCAATGCCGATATAGAGCTGACTACGTTTATCGCGTTCCTCAATAACAACCACTTCATCTTGTTCGCCTTGTCCAGATTGCTGGTTCACTAGCGGGTACTCCCAAAAATTTGTTTAACGTTACACGGTCACTGATACTGATACTGATACTGATACTTTAAGCTCAGTTAAACCTATTGCCCAAGCCAGAAGCACTTGAGCTTTGCTAACACGTTTATCCTATCTGCTTACAGACAGACTTAACGAGTTAACTCCGAAATCATCAGGCTGGCAGTATACAAAAGGAAGCTGCTAACGATAACTATCACTACCCATTTTTGCAGTTTTTCGTTTGTCCGGTAACGAAACAGCACAAATGCCAAAGCCAATAAAAAAACAATCGCTATTAATCGAGTCATAACTCCTCCTTGTTTCTCTATTTTATACCATTTAAATAAGCAAGTTACGTCAGAGACTCGTTGTTTGATCATTTAGTTGAACAACATTTGAGCAAACAGATGTTTTGTAGCTGACATCACATTTTATATGATCTAGGATACGCCTACAGATTACCTAATTATTTAGGTAATTGTTCCGATGAAGACTGCAGGAGAGTGGTTTTTAACTAAATATTAACATTTAGTTAGATAAACCCGCCGAAGAAGTAAATCTTTCAGGCGCTTTGTGCTGGAGAAATCCAGAAAAGTGAGGACTGTCGTTGGAGGAACCTCTGGAGAGAACCGTACTACTTTTTTGTAGCAAGCGGTCGCCGAAGGAGCAAGCTTAGTGCCCGTTACTTATCTATAAGTGATTCGCTAAGTGAAACTCTCAGGCAAAAGGACAGAGGAGTGGAAAGCAACAGCCTTAATTAACAAAAGAATTCTATCTAGAAATCCGTCTGTATTAAGTAGTGCTATCGATCCCTGTGATCTGCACTGCCTTCCCTCTTCTCCTTAAATTTTATATTTATTAAGGGGAATCTATGAACCACCTACAAGCTACACTACAAACCATCAACCAATTCGTTTGGGGACCACCACTACTTATTCTGCTAGTGGGTACAGGTATCTATTTTACTTTTCGCTTAGGCTTACTCCAGTTTAGACACCTCCCAACCGCGCTAAAAATGGTGTTCAGTAAAGACAAATCCGGTACGGGTGACGTATCAAGCTTCGCCGCTTTGTGTACAGCGCTTTCCGCAACGATTGGTACAGGCAATATTGTAGGCGTAGCGACCGCAATCAAGATTGGTGGTCCTGGCGCCCTATTCTGGATGTGGCTTGCCGCTATATTTGGTATGGCGACCAAATACGCAGAATGTCTACTTGCCGTTAAATACCGCAGAACCGATAGCAATGGCGAAATGGTTGGCGGCCCAATGTACTACCTGCAATACGGTGTCGGCTCACGAATCTTAGCGGTCATGTTCGCTGTCTTCGCGCTCGGTGTTGCTTGCTTCGGTATCGGTACCTTCCCACAAGTAAACGCAATTTTAGACGCAACTCAAATCTCATTTGGCGCATCACGTGAAATGTCAGCGGTTGTCCTCACGATCCTTGTGGCGGTTGTAACCCTTGGTGGTATTCAATCTATCGCTAAAGTAGCAGGGAAAGTCGTTCCTACG
>NZ_JBFRSN010000534.1:0-2421 GCF_041473595.1 Vibrio sp. 10N.222.46.A1 | reverse complement strand
GACACGGAGTTTATCCAAGGGATAAAAGCCGAACTCAACTATGGCTTTGCGAAACGTTGGATTGCTAACGGTAGTGTGCAAGTGAACCGAAGTGACTTGTTTGATGAAGAAATTTACCACGTGGGTTTACGTTATCTCGTGACCAACAAGTTTGCGATTGGTGGCTCTTATCAACACAGAAATGGCGAAGGTAAGATTCGTAGTGAACGCACTAACGAGCTAGGTGTAGAGTTCTTCCTAGAGTATTAGTTAGCGATATATAGACTAAGCGTCTTAAAAACTGACATATAAAGGAGGCAGACACAAAAAAGCCAGCTTAATAGCTGGCTTTTGCATATCTATTGGTCTGCAAGTGCAGGTTTCTTTTTCGATTAAAGAACCGCAGCGATGCCTTTACATAGAGGACCCATATTTGACTTCGTCATGCCCGCTACGCTGATACGGCCAGAACCGACAATGTAGATAGCGAATTCGTCTTTCAGGCGAGTTACTTGCTCTTTGCTTAAACCAGAGAAAGAGAACATGCCGTTTTGGCGCTCGATGAATGTGAAGTCTGCATCAACACCTTCAGATTTCAGTGTCGTTACGAATAGCTCGCGCATCTCTTGGATACGGTCACGCATTTCTGCTACTTCTGCTTCCCATTCAGCACGTAGATCAGCATCACCAAGGATGTGAGTAACGACAGCACTGCCGTGCGCTGGTGGGTTAGAGTAGATAGAGCGGATGATGCTCTTAACTTGAGAGAACGCTGTTGTTGCTACGTCTGCAGATTCTGCAACCAGAGTGAATGCACCCACACGCTCGTTGTACAAGCCGAAGTTCTTAGAGAACGAGCTAGCAACAAGAATCTCTTTGTTGTATTGAGCAAAAATGCGCAGGCCAGCTGCATCTTCTTCAACACCTTTAGCAAAACCTTGGTAGGCAAAATCGAATAGAGGAAGCAGTTTCTTCTCAGCAACTAGCTTAGCAAGTACTTCCCACTCTTCAGTTGTTGGGTCGATGCCTGTTGGGTTATGACAGCAGCCGTGAAGAAGAACGATGTCGCCTTCAGAAGCTTTCTCTAGGTCAGCAACCATGCCTGCGAAGTCTTTGTCTTTGGTTTCAGCGTTGTAGTAGCTGTATTGAGCTGTTTCGATACCGGCAGCAGCGAAAACGCCGTTGTGGTTAGCCCAAGTTGGGTTACTGATCCAGATTTTCACGTCACCCAGTTGGCGCTTGATGAATTCACCCGCTACGCGAAGTGCACCTGTACCACCTGGAGCTTGTGCTGTTTTAGCGCGTTGAGACGTTACGATCTCTGCATCTGAACCGAAAAGCAGTTTCTGAACCGCTAGACCGTATTCAGCGGTACCTTCAATCGTTAGGTAAGATTTGGTTTTTTCGTTTTCAAGAAGTGCAGCTTCTGCTTTCTTTACTGTTTTAAGTACTGGCGTTTGACCATCTTCATTTTTGTAGATGCCAACACCAAGGTTAATTTTCTCTTCACGAGAGTCTTTTTTAAATTCTTCAGTAAGGCCGAGAATAGGATCGGCGGGAGCTGCTAACACTTTTTCAAACATAATCTTCATCCATGTCAATTGAGAGGGAGGTAATAATAACTCCAGTATTTATACCTTTCATATAAGGTTGATACAACTCAAAACCTAGAATTTATTAAAACGATTTATAACTAACAGTTTCGAAAATTTGATTTAAGGGATTTTTCGGCATTTCCATTTGAAACGACTGTACGTTGGCGTTGTTTTGTTCAACGTAATTCATTGCTATTACTATGGTTTTTATTCATGTTTAGACTGGTCGATATAAAGGAACCACATAGAATGAAGAAAATACTAAGTCTATGTTTTGTGGTACTAGCGGTAGTCATGGCTGGTGGGTGCAAAGATAGCAAAAACGAAGGCCATAAACCTATGGTCTATAAGCCTACGAAAGCATCACCCCCGGATCTTTCAGTAGCCATTACGGTTAATGGTAAAAAGCGTACTTTAGAGCTCCATCGTTACTCGATCCGAGAGCCCGATATGAAAGTATATCTTTGGGATCACCGTATTAATGGGCATGCTCCAGCAAGTACAATTAATACCCCTGATATCCGTGTTTATCGTGGTGTTGATACCAGTGATGAAAATACGCAAGTTATTGCAGCACTGACGACTAAGAATAAACTCTATGTGACGGCTTACCGTGGTAGTCAAACAGTATGGACGATTGAAAAGGCAGACATCATAAGTGGCTTATCTGCGAATAAGTTGACAGCAAAAGCTCAAAACTTAGCGTCGGTTACGCCGCAGTCTACAATTTTAGACAATATGCAAAAGGCAATTAAAACCATAGATGAAAGGCCGAGTGCACCAACGTCTGGCTTAGATAACTTAATTGCTAAAGACAAAACGCAAGTTCAATTGCACAAAGTAAAAG
>NZ_JBFRSN010000533.1:0-318 GCF_041473595.1 Vibrio sp. 10N.222.46.A1 | reverse complement strand
GTCTAGGATACTTGCTATGAATAAAGAAGAAGCAGAAAGAATTGCTAAATTATTAAAAAATTCTTCAGCAATTTCTCAATTAGAGTTACCTGCATTATTAGTTGGCGTGTTGGCATTGATCCCAGGAGTTGCAGACGAAGCTATTGTAGGTGTTGGTGCAATTGCTGTGTTTGCAGCTATAGCTATTGGTCGTAGGTATTTAATTAATAACCGAGAAAAATATCGTCTAGGTCTACAAAGAGCTCACAAAGAAAATTTACTATCGGATGACGCTTACAAAGAAGCAATTAAAGACCTAAATACATTAACAATTGAAGG
>NZ_JBFRSN010000532.1:0-1603 GCF_041473595.1 Vibrio sp. 10N.222.46.A1 | reverse complement strand
ATGCCATCTTTGATGGCCATGACTGTGGTATAGCCCTCGTTAGTAGCAGTAAATACGCCAGTCTCATCAAAGCGCCCTACATCAGAGTTGCTTGTGTGCCAATCACTCACGTTTAAATCCGTCAATGTGCGAGATGAACCATCAGAGTAGTGACCAACCGTTTCAAAGGGCTGCTTGTTGCCCGCAGCAAGAGTTAGTTGACTGACACCTTTCATCACTATCGGAGAAGCGACGATATCAAGACGTTCTAATTTTATGGTTGATCCAGAGAAGGCGCCTTCTGAATTACAACCAGTTAATAACGTTAGTATTGGAAAAACCACTATTACAAATAAGGCTTTAAAACATTTAATCATAATAACTTACTCTTGGAACTGAAAACTGGGGATGGTAACTTCAACTCGGCGATTTTTAGCTCGCCCCTCTGCGGTCTTGTTGTCAGCAACAGGTTGAGACTCACCTTCGCCTCTCCACTCAAGTTGTGTCTGTGTGGCACCCAATTCAATCAGTTTATTGACGACCGCTTGAGCACGATGCTCAGATAGGTTTTGATTGTAGAGTGCTGAGCCTGTTGAGTCAGTGTGTCCAACAACTGTGGCCTGAGCTTGTGGGTAAGAATTTAATATTGAAGAGATTTCAGTTAATTGGTCAATAAACTCTTGGCTAGGTTCGCCTGAATCAAAACCAGACAATATATCTGTAGTTTTTGGTGAAAATGCCTGTATTTGAGGCGGTGTTTTTACAGTGGCTGTCTCTTTAACGGGAGTATCTTCAATAATAGACGTTGGCGCTGTTTCGACTAACGCTGGTTGAGTTGTACTGCCAAACGTATAGGTTAGACTGACCAACAATCCACGGCTATCATACTTACCCGTGTTTGACTTACCAATACTGTCAATGTATTGATAGCCCGTTGATAATCGGACGTTAGGGTTAAAGTGATAGTTAATCCCCACCCCACCGAGAGGAGAAAAACCTGTTGCATCGCTCTTACTTGAAGACAGTTGCGTTTTTTCCATGTCCCAATAAGCAGCACCAAGTCGACCGTATAAACTTAGGTTATCTTGTAGGTACCAATCGTAACGAAGAGTGCTTTCAATCAACCAAGTTTTAACATTAACCGAGTGGCATCCATCCGCCTTTAGTTCATCGTGATCTTGATAGCCTAAATCCCAACTCCAAGAGGGAGTAAACTGTAACCCGCTATAGAGACCTAAAATTGTGCCCTCTGGATTTGAGTGATTGCAATTCTCCTCCAAAGCCCCTTGGTATCCCCCTACTACGCCAACAAAAAACTGAGGGGATTCTGTCGCGGCTAGTACAGGAACACTGAATAAACAGGTAAGTAATATTATTTTTTTCATAAATCCCAGATAGATAGTATCATTTTTGAATAAACATTAAATATTCTCAACAGCTTTAGACCTATACCACTGTATAAGCGAACGTCCTACTTACGAGCTACGCTAGGTGTTCCTCTTACGACAGAGCTATTCATCGCCATATCAATGTTTTAAGCGCTTCTTTATCTATGAATATTAGAATTCAGTCTTCAGTCAAATTAAGGAAGCTAAACGAAAATTAATATTAATTAATTTATTAT
>NZ_JBFRSN010000531.1:0-1581 GCF_041473595.1 Vibrio sp. 10N.222.46.A1 | reverse complement strand
GTAGGGCAGTACTTTTACAGATAGTTTCTAGTTCAGCTTGGCCTTGATGCGCTTTGCTGTACAGAATATCGAAGTCGGTGTAAGGCTGAGTCGGGCGTGAGTCGAAGGCTTTGATGCCGTAAAGGCCGCTCAAACTATGACGGAATACGTTTGATGAAACTTGGTTTTGCGCAGGGGTGCGCGTTTGATCAGTCGAACTTGTTGAAACAGGTGCTGCTGCGAATGCAGGCGCTCGGCTCAATACCAATAGCATTAGGGCCGTCGTACGGAGAAATACACTCATTCAAACTCCAAAATACAAGGTTACAAAAACGGATAGTTAAAAGGGGTAACCAGTAACGCACAAGAGTAAAAACAGCTTAACTAAACTCACTACATATTAAATGGGGCTAGCTAAGACAGAAACCAACTCTAACGTTTAATATTGCTTTAAAATGTGAAGATATAGACAAATAATCCAACCGTTAGTTCCGCAATTATTAGAACTTTGAACTTAGCCAGTTTCTGATTTCATCGAAACCAATTTGGTACTTTAAACCAAGCTAAGGTTGCTCTTACCTCTCTATACTGTACCCTTGCATTATGACTGTTTAACATGAACGAAAGATGAATAATCCTGAATTTTGGCACAATAAATGGGCAGCCAACCAAATTGGTTTCCACCTCGAAGATGTAAACCCACTTCTGATTAAATTTTGGGAAAAGACTGAGCCTAGCTACGAGAAGAGTGTGTTTGTTCCACTTTGTGGCAAAAGTGAAGATCTGATTTGGCTAGCTTCAAAGCATGAAGATGTTCAAGGTGTCGAGTTAAGTCAGATTGCGGTTCGCGCATTTTTTGCAGAGCACCTTTACACCCCGACTGTGACTCAAATCAGTGGTCAGCACGAGCTGTATCAATTCGATGAACTGAACATCTACACGGGCGATTACTTCTCAGCGCCAATCCAGCCTGTCGATACCATTTACGATCGCGCGTCTTTAGTCGCATTGCCTGAAGAGATGCGAATGCAGTATGTAGAGCGTTTGAAACAACGACTGAAACCGGGTGGTAAGATCCTTCTAGTGACTCTGGATTACGACCAAAGCGAGATGGCAGGGCCTCCGTTTAGCGTACCTAAACTAGAGATTGGTCAGTTGTTCGCGGGATACAAAATCACATTGTTGAATCAAGATATTGCAGACGATGAACATCCGAAGATTGCCAAAAAAGGCTTGTCTCGATTCAGTGAAGAAGTGTACTTGATTGAGTCAGACGCTTAAGCGCAGTGAGCTCTCTAGCGAAAAAACCGCTTCAATAAAAAAGATAACACCAACAAAAAGACGGGCTCGATCGCCCGTCTTTTTTATTGTTCAGATTTGAAGTCGTGATTGTTCAGATGCGAGAACGTAATGGTTCAGATCTGAGTTAGTCGTTACCAATTAGTAGTCTAGTTGTCATTAGCTAGAAAATGGTAATTAACAGCTAGTAAATCACTTTTACTTTGGACGCGCTCTCAATTGCATCTTCAATCGCAGTCTCAGTGCTGTTGCGACGAGTCAGCGCAACACCTAGACGACGGCGACCATCGATATCAGGTTTAC
>NZ_JBFRSN010000530.1:0-1617 GCF_041473595.1 Vibrio sp. 10N.222.46.A1 | reverse complement strand
AAATTATTGAATATCGTTGATGAAGCGACAAACCCTTGGGGTGTCAAAGTTACACGTATCGAAATCAAAGACGTACAGCCACCAGCAGACCTTACCGCTGCGATGAATGCTCAGATGAAAGCCGAGCGTAACAAACGTGCAGATATCCTAGAGGCAGAGGGTGTACGACAAGCTGAGATATTGAAAGCAGAAGGTCACAAGCAATCAGAAATCTTAAAAGCAGAAGGCCAAAAGCAAGCCGCGATACTTCAAGCTGAAGCTCGTGAACGGGCTGCCGAAGCTGAGGCTAAAGCGACAGAAATGGTATCAACAGCGATTGCTCAAGGTGACATGCAAGCAGTCAATTACTTTATTGCACAAGGTTACACCGACGCACTGAAGTCTATTGGCCAAGCAGAAAACGGTAAGATCATCATGCTACCGCTCGAAGCGACTGGACTAATGGGTTCTGTTGCGGGTATTGCAGAGATGTTTGCACATAAGAATGACAAGGGTAGTAAGGACTAACTTATGGTCGAATTGCTCGAACAAGTAAACTACTGGCATTGGTTAGCGTTTGGCCTAGCATTGTTAGCGCTTGAGCTAATTGGAACCGCTGGTTACTTTTTATGGATAGGCATATCTGCCATGCTAGTCGGGGCCCTATTAGGCGCACTACCAATCGGTTGGCAGATGCAATGGCTATCCTTTGCGAGCTTCTCGCTTATCACCACTTGGCTGTGGTGGAGAAGACAGCTGTCTAGTGACAAGCAATCTGACTCTACTCGAGACCTTAATCAGCGAGAGAAGCAACTGATTGGAAGAAAGACTCGCCTCTTAGAGCCGGTACAAAAAGGTAACTGCAGGATAAAGCTAGGGGATAGCTCATGGTCTGCGATGAGTACACATGATATTGATGCGGGAGAGGAAGTCGTGATTACTGCTGTCGATGGCATTGTTCTCACTATAAGCCCTACTAAACAATAATCAAGAAAACCCTCCGTCAAAGCCATAAGTAACCAACTTATGGCTTTTTCTCTACAAGTGAATCAATAATTGGGCAATGGCTATTTGAGTCACCAGGGCATTGTTCAACCCACTCTTTCAATGTCTTCTGAATGATCAGTAAGTCTTCAATTTTTTTATTCACTTCTTCCAATTTACTTAACGCTTTTGCTTTAACATCGGCACTTTCGCGACATGGGTTGTCGGCTAATTCAACAAGCGCACGACACTCATCAAGCGAAAAACCAGCGCTTCTCGCTTTCGCTACGATTCCGAGCTCTTTAATCTGCTTCTCACCATAAGACCGATAACCATTTTCAGAACGCAACGGTGCAGATATCACCCCTTTGTCTTCATACAAACGAATAGACTTAGGTGATAACTGCGTGAGGCTTGCAACTTCGCTTATGTTCATAATATTACTCAAGTAAATATCGCATAAAAACTATTTAGAAACCTAAGACTATTATTCAAACATCTAGGAATGCTAACTACCGAAACAAAAACATTGAAGCAATATAATGTTCGAAAATAAAGTCTGCTGTTTATGGCTATTTTACATCAAATGATGAGAGTAGCTTAGATTTTCCAACAAACCCAAACACCAACTATCAACAAGTTACTGTTTGAAAT
>NZ_JBFRSN010000529.1:0-1066 GCF_041473595.1 Vibrio sp. 10N.222.46.A1 | reverse complement strand
GTATTAGGTAACGCGCCCCATCCGGAACTTGAAGGGCTTTGGAATTGCGTGACTACTGACCTTGCCTCGCCAAATAGAGATTGGCGACACGACCGTTTAAAACTCCAACAAGCAATTAGGGATCAGTTGGTTTAACTCGGTTTTCTGAATCTATTTACCAAACAAAAACAAAAAGGAGCACGATGCTCCTTTTTAAGTTCATTGATGACTGACCACTTTAGTGATAATTGACCGCGTTAAAGCTCTGTCATTAACTGCTGGTACTCTTGGTAGGTGGATAACAAAATATCCTGCATACCTTGAAAGTCGACCTCTGTCATTGGCAGCGCTTGTTTCACTTTTGCATCTAGGCTAATCGCAAAACTACACAAAGAGTCCGCTCCAAAGCTCGCAGCACTACTCTTAAGTGCATGGCTAATATCCGCTAAATACTTAGATGTGTCTGACTCTTTATTTAGCTCTAAATGTTCGTAGTATCCCTTCAGTTCACCTAAAAATATTTCCAGTAACACTGGGACATTCTCTTGCCCTATTTCACCGGCAAGCTCATCAACTTTTTGCTGATTTAATATTATCATCATTGCTCTTTTCTTATTATTTGGTGATTACTGCTTCGCATTCCATGTTTGCAATTTTCGGTATATCGTCGATGGACTGACATCCAAGAAACCTGCCGCGCGAGGAACGTTACCGTCACACGCTTTGATGGCCTGTTCGATAGCCGTTTTCTCAGTGATCCACAATGGGAAAATATCTTTTACCGTGATGTCTTCGTTCTGCTTCTCTTTTAAACGGAGACTGTTTTCAATTGGTTGGTTCAATGGCGGTGGAAGCATATTGAGAGTAATCTCTTTACCATTATTCAGTACCACTACATTTCGCAACACATTTTGTAACTGACGAACGTTCCCCGGCCACTCATATTGATTAAAGCGATCGAGTACTTCTTCAGCAAAACGTACGAACGCCTTGCCTTCTTCGACAGACATATAACCCAGCAATGAATATGCAATTTCGATGACATCTTCACCACGCTCACGCAATGGCGGCAAATGCAATGGAATCA
>NZ_JBFRSN010000528.1:0-8912 GCF_041473595.1 Vibrio sp. 10N.222.46.A1 | reverse complement strand
GTTCTTCAACGATGCAGCGATGGAAATGCTAGGTTGGTCTGAAGAAGACTGGACTGGCGAAGGCTATAACTACGATCAGCTAGACTGGGAACGAGGCCATGCTTATGAAGCTGGAGCTAAAATCCTTCTCAATGATGTAATGAGCTTCTGGGTAAATAGCGGCATTTTTGCAACGGGGATGGAGCGAACCAAAGATTACATCCACTCTGGTGGTATCACTACCGCGATTGACCCAGGTGTTGTTGCAACACCAGAGATGTTCGAACAAGTAGTCGACATTCTTGAAGACGGTAACTTCCCAATGGATTACTGGTTAATGCCAGCTGGTAACTTTACCTACATGATGGCAGAAAACGACCCTGCCAAAGGTAAAGCGATTGCCGAAGGTTTGACTCAGCACCCGTCTTATCAAGGCGAACAGATCAAATGGCTACCTAAATTCGTTAAGTTGTTTGCAGACGGCGCAATGTACAGCCAGTTAATGCAACTTAAAGATGGTTACACCGATGGTCACTCAGGTGAATGGTTGCAAGAGCCTAAAGATCTTGAAGCAAGTATGCGCCCCTACTGGGAAGACGACTACACGATTGTTATCCATGCCAATGGTGATCTAGGCTTTGAGACTGCATTGAACATTGTCGACAAGCTCAACAAAGAAAAAAGCAGAGACGATCACAGAACCAGCTTCCATCACCTAGGTATTACCGATAAAGACGACATCCCTAAAGCCGTTGAACTTGGCGCAAACTTTAGTGTAAACCCTTACTACACACATATTCTGGCTGAGCTTTACTCTGAACAAGGTATCGGTCAAGAGCGTGCAGAAGTGATGGCGCGTGGACGTTCATTCATCGATGCGGGTGGTATTTTATCATTGCACTCAGATTCACCAATGGCACCAGCGCAACCACTAGGGTTAGTTTGGGCTGCTGTAAACAGAATTGGTCTGTCTGGCAAAACGGTAATGGGACCTCAAGAGCGCATCACAGTTGATGAAGCAATGCGCGCAATCACGATTGATGCAGCATACACAGCACGTCTAGAAAATGAAGTTGGTACCATTGATATCGGTAAAACGGCCAACTTTACGGTACTTGACGACAACCCATACACAGTAAAACCTGAAGACATCAACAAGATAAAAGTTGAAGCAACGATTTACCAAGGTATCCCTGCTCCTGTAAAAAACAGTAACTCTGGTTTAGCCATGACTGAGCAAAATATGAAAGTTGTGAATGTAATCAACAGATACCACAACGCTCACGGTCATCACCACCATCATGATCATGACCACGATGTGTGTGCGACAAGCTTGTACTTCCAACATGCTCTTACGGCGATTCAACAGAAATAACGTAGGTACAATAACGATGAACATTGCTCTAAGCTGAGCGAAAGTATCTCAATAGCTTAAGCTTCATTGTTCTCAAAAAGTGATAGTGTGACCTCAGCGTCCGCTATCACTTTTTCTTTTTATGATACATGTTTACCGATTCCGCGATACAGACCTCCTATATTCAATTATCTCTATACAAAGATCTCAAACTCAATCCGACACGCTCGCACACCTTCAATCCCCTATCTCACTGCTTTCCACATCACAACCAAATATCCCAACACTTCACAGATCATCGAGGACATTTGCTGTTTGGTGGTGCAATCTATTAGCCACAACATAGCTCAACAAGTGCAGCTTTCTAAATACTGGCTCTAGCGAATTGAGCTCATACCGTGAACAAGTGTGTTCATCACACTTGGCACTAGGCAAGATAAAAGCCCCACACCTTCTCATTTTAACTGGCTAACCTCTTTTCGTAGCATCTCACCTCGCCTCATGAAAGCCACATAAATCTGATTTAATTGCGCTGTTTACCACCATAACTGTACCCTTCTTCATCAGCCAATCTTCTCTTTTGTTTTCCTTTGATGACACCGGTATTGAAACGTCTATTAAGCAGATGAAATGCAATGAAAAATCAATAAATACAATAGCTTAATAAAAACATAAAAACTTCAAAATTAGTTTTATCATCACCAAAATCGATAACATGACCCGGTCAATTACAACTCAGGTCAATACTATGTCTACCATTTGGGAATTAGATATGGGTTATCTAGAGTCACTTGGCAAGGAGCTACGCGGATACATTAAGGATGATGAAGTGACGGTATTACCCCAGCTTAGAACGCAATATCTTGCCGAGCTAAATGCAGTTATTGAAAAGATGGTTTCGTCTTCAGCGAAAACAGATCAAATGGAGGCATTGGTAAAGGTTTGCCAGCATATTGCGACAACGGTGAACACCTCTCGCTATCACCGACTTAGCCAATGTATTGAGCGTATTCACTCACTCGTCAACAAGTTGCGTCACCAGCAGAATGCGGACTCGCAACCTCTTAACGCGGATGCATTGTTTTTACTCGCGCAAAACCATGGCATTGCGATCTCAAGACACGACCTCAACGACGGTAAAGCAAGTTCGGTTTCCTTCGCTTATCAGCAAGGTTATCTGTCCATTTCAGAAGCGTTTGATGCATTGAGTGCACTGTTTAAACATCAACGCCATTCACAACTGGCCAGCACGCTAAACAGCCCTGCTTATCTATCTCAATGCGCTTAGCCAGATTACGTTCTAACAATAAGATTTAATTATGAAATTTTTATCATTACCCTTTTGTTTAACTCCACTTTTTTTATCGTCTTTAGCTAATGCAAGCCAACCATACTCTGATACATTAACCGGTGATTGGGGAGGAGATCGTAGTCACATTAAAGACAACGGACTCTCGCTCGATGCTGAATACACCAACGTTTACCAATCGGCGGTTTCTGGCTCACCATCAAATTCAAATGAGTTCACACACCGTTTTGACCTGTTTGCAGCACTTGATACCGAAAATGCTGGCCTATGGAATAACGGCACCTTTCGCACCCAGTTGATCTATCTAAACGGAGATGCGAACGACTTTGGCTTCTCCAGTTTGTCAGTACCTAATTCAGCCCATTACGCAGACAGCAGTAGCCCTTTCTTCTCATCCTTGTATTACACACACAAGTTTGATGACAACACTAACCTACTTTTTGGCAAGATCGACGCGTTTGAGCTACTACGAAATGCGCCATTTTACGGTGGTGCAACTCGTCATGGATTCATGAACATTGCTTTTTCTGCTCCACCAAGTGGCGTGACTCCCCCATCATTTATTGGCGGCATCCTGAACCACACCATTGGCGATACACGAATCACGGCGATGATTTATGATCCAAGAGATCGATATGCTGACAACTTAGGATTCAATGATTGGTTTGATGATGGCGTGAATTTTTCATTAGGTGCGACTCACTCATTCAAACTGTTTGATAGAAGTTCTACGTTTGGTATGTCTGGTACATATAGCACTGAAGAAGGGGTCGATTACTCGTCTTTGGGTGAAACTGCAAAATATAAGTACAACATTCGAGCTCAAGCAACACACAATATCTACGAGAACAATGACGATACCATCGCAGTCTACCTAAGAGCAGCAGCGGCAGACGGTAATCCAAATATCATAGATGGAACGTTTGTTGGCGGCCTTGGAGGCAACGCTTTCTTCTTCGACAGACCTCAAGATCAATGGGGCGCGGGCTACTATTACTACAACTTGTCTAATGCGTTACAAAACAGCATTAGCGATTTGCCACTAGGAGCAGAATTAAAAGACGAGCAAGGTTTTGAGATCTACTACGCGTTCCAAGCAACGCCATGGTTAACCTTTACCGCAGATGCGCAATACGTCACACCCGCAGTCAGCACTCAAAGCAAAGTCGCGTTGTTTGGCCTAAGAACGAATATCGTTTTCTAGTACCACGCATAAACTAAGACGTTCTAAATAAAAAGAGCCTGATCATCAGTGATCAGGCTCTTTTTTGGATTTTCACATTGAATCGAAATTCATCGATTAAGGCGTGCCAACCTCAGATAAAGACACCAATTGTTTAGTATATTCATGTTGCGGATTACCAAACAAGGTCTCAGTGTCACCCTTCTCAATCACCTCGCCTGCTTTCATGACAATGGTGTAATGACACAGGGATTTCACAACATTCAGATCATGGCTGATAAATAGATAAGTTAGGCCATACTTTTCTTGTAATGACTTAAGTAAGTCTAGAACTTGCGCTTGGACGGTTCTGTCGAGTGACGATGTCGGTTCATCTAGCAAGATAAACTCTGGCTTAAGGATCAGAGCACGAGCAATCGCAATACGTTGCCTTTGACCGCCCGAAAACTCATTCGGGTAACGGTGACGAGTTTCAGGGTCTAGGTCGACCTCTTTCATTACATCGCAGATGCGTTGGTCGAGTTCAGTGTCGTCCAATTGTTGATGCACTAACAAACCCTCGCCAATCACCTGAGCAACCGACATTCTCGGGTTTAACGCCGAGAATGGGTCTTGAAAGACCACTTGCATACGGCTTCTAAACGGTAGCATCTGTTGGCGGTTTAAGCCCCGAATTTGTTCATCTGCGTAAGTAATTGAACCTTCACTTTGCACCAATTTGAGTATCGCCATACCGGTTGTCGATTTACCAGAGCCACTTTCGCCAACTAAACCGATTGAGTGCCCTTTCTTCAAAGTGAACTCCATATCGGTCACAGCTTTGACATGAGAAATGGTTCGCTTGAATAAACCGCCCGTAATCGGGAACCAAACACGAAGTTGATTAACATCGAGCAGAGGTTCACTTTCCGGAGAAACTGGAACGGGCAAGCCTTTCGGATCAGAGTTGATAAGCTTTTGCGTATAAGGGTGAGCTGGAGCATTAAACAGGGTATGGCAGTCATTGCTTTCAACCAAGCGACCATCTTTCATTACCGCCACTCTGTCGGCAATTTTACGAACGATACTCAAATCGTGTGTGATAAAGAGCATCGCCATACCCAGCTCTTGTTGCAGATCTTTTAACAGGTCGAGAATCTGCGCTTGTACTGATACATCCAACGCAGTCGTCGGCTCGTCAGCGATAAGCAGCTCTGGCTCGTTAATCAGAGCCATTGCGATCATTACACGCTGACGCTCTCCACCTGATAGCTCGTGTGGGTACGCTGATATCTTCTGCTCTGGGTAACGAATACCCACCTTTGAAAGCCACTCTATCGCCAAGGCTTGAGCTTTATTGGTTCGCATACCTCGGTGAATCGCGAGGGTTTCAACCAGCTGCTTACCGACTCGATGAAGTGGATTAAGCGAAACCATAGGCTCTTGAAAGATCATGCCAATGCGGCCACCACGAATCCCTCGCAATTGCCTTTCAGAACAACTCAGAATATCGGTGCCAGAGAAATTGATCTTACCGTTTAAGTAGTGCGATGAGCCTTTAGGTAGCAGCTTTAACACTGAGTTAGCCGTAACCGATTTACCGGAGCCACTCTCGCCCACCAGCGCGAGTGTCTCACCTTTGTATATCTCCAACGAGACGTCTTGCGTCACTTGTTCTATCGAGTCTTTACGCCCAAACCCGACAGACAATTTATCTATGGTCAGAACTGGAGATGCATTCGAAGCCTCTGCTGTTGACCCTGAAGCAGGAACTGTATTTGAAGTCATAACCTATCCTTACTTCTGTTGATGTGGGTCGAAAGCATCACGCACCGCTTCACCAACGAAGACAAGTAACGTCAACATCAATGAAAGTACGACGAAAGCAGAAATGCCAAGCCAAGGCGCTTGCAAGTTAGCTTTACCTTGCGCCAATAGCTCACCTAATGAAGGCGAACCCGCAGGCAAACCAAAGCCTAAGAAATCTAACGACGTTAATGTGGTGACCGAGCCTGAAAGGATAAACGGCATCATGGTTAACGAAGCCACCATCGCGTTGGGTAGCATGTGGCGAAGCATAATGCGTTTGTCGTCAACGCCCATGGCTTGCGCGGCTCTTACATAATCAAAGTTTCGACAACGTAGGAATTCAGCTCGCACAATCCCAACCAAACTCATCCAACTGAAGAGCACCATAATCCCTAGCAACCACCAGAAATTCGGTTCAATGAAGCTCGACAGAATGATCAGCAAGAATAAGGTCGGCATTCCAGACCAGACTTCAATGAAGCGCTGCCCAAACAAGTCGACCCAACCACCGTAGTAACCTTGCGTTGCCCCGACAACTACGCCGACTACGCTCGATACAATCGTCAGAATAAAACCAAACAGAACAGAGATACGGAACCCATAAATGATGCGAGCCAATACATCTCGCCCTTTATCATCGGTTCCAAGCCAGTTCACTGAATCTGGCTCCGATGGCACCGCGCCCGAAATATCGAAGTTTATCGTATCGTAGCTAAAAGGAATGATTGGCCACACGATTTAACCGTTGTCTTCAATGAGTTCGATAACATACGGGTCTTTGTAGTCGGCTTCGGTTTCAAACTCGCCACCAAACTCTGTCTCGGCGTACTCATTGATAACAGGTACAAACCACTGATTATCATAAGAAACCAAGAGTGGTTTATCGTTGGCAATGATCTCAGCGAACAGGCTCAATCCAAACAAGATGGTAAATATCCAAAGGGAGATAAAACCACGCTTGTTTGCTTTAAAACGTAACCAACGAGCTTCAGCTAAAGGGTTGTTAAACATTTATTATCAATACCTTGTTATTCGTTCGCCATTAACGCGCTTCAAAATCAATTCGAGGATCAACCCAGGTATACGTCAGGTCGGAGATAATGCTCAGCACCAAGCCAAGCAAGGTCATGATATAGAGAGAACTAAACACCACTGGGTAATCTCGCTGAATAGTCGACTCAAAGCCAAGCAGGCCGATGCCTTCGAGTGAAAACATCACTTCAATCAACATAGAACCCGTGAAGAAAATACTAATAAATGCACTCGGGAAACCGGCAATAATGATCAGCATGGCGTTACGGAAAACGTGCTTGTAGAGAATACTGCTCTCGTCCAAGCCTTTCGCTCTCGCGGTGACCACATATTGCTTATTGATTTCATCAAGGAAGGAGTTTTTGGTCAACATACTGAGTGTGGCGAAACCGCCGATGACCATAGCGAAAATAGGCAAAGCTAAGTGCCAGAAGTAGTCACCAATTTGCTGATACCAGTTAAGTTGGTCGAAGTTACTCGACACGAGCCCACGCAATGGGAACCAACTGAAGTAGTTACCACTCGCGAACAAAATAATCAGGATAATCGCAAACAAGAAGCCCGGTACGGCATAGCCAACAATCACCACCGCACTCGACCAAATATCAAACCGAGATCCGTGATGTATCGCCTTCATAATGCCTAAAGGTATCGAAATCACGTAGATGATTAAGGTACTCCATAACCCTAAGGAGATGGAAACAGGCAGTCGCTCGATGATGAGATCAATAACGTTGCCGCCTTTAAACAGACTTTCACCGAAGTTAAAGGTCGCGTAGTTTTTCAACATATCGAAGTAACGAACATGAATTGGCTTATCAAAACCAAACTGCTTTTTGATCTCTTCAACCACTTCAGGATCAAGCCCGCGTGAGCCTTTATAGCCACTGGCAGACGCTTGGTCACTTTCGCTTAAATCAACTTCTTGTCCACCACCAGAAAAGCGCTCCATAATTCCAGAGTTATGCCCTTCTAATTGGGCAACAGCTTGCTCCACCGGGCCACCAGGGGCGATCTGAATGATGAAAAAGTTGATGGTGATGATCGCCCACAACGTGGGGATCACCAACAATAAACGTCGAAATATATACGCGGCCATGCTAACTAACTCCTAGCGACGTTTTTCAGGAAGCAATGCCGCCTTCTCTTCTGAAATCCACCATGTATCGATACCTAAATCGTATTTAGGCAATACATCTGGACGCTCAAACTTGTCCCACATTGCTACGCGATATTCACCAACGTGCCATTGCGGGATGTTGTAGAAATTCCACTGCAATACTCGGTCCAGTGAACGACCGAGAGTAAGAAGCTTTTCAGGATGTTGTTGGTTACGCGCAATTTCTTCTGTTAACGCGTCAACCACTGGATCGATAACACCTGCAGTATTGTAAGTAGAATCAATGTAGTTAGAGTTCCAAACGATCATTAAGTTCGGGCTAGGGTAAGGGTTTGCGGAAAATGACGACGACACCATGTCGAAATCACGATCACGCAAGCGCTTGATGTACTGAGTCGTATCGATGGTACGGATCTTCATCTCAATACCCATGCGCTTAAGGTTCTTTTGAACCGGCGTTGCGATACGTTCCGTGGTTGGGCTGTAAATCAGCAACTCAAATGACATCGGCTTGCCGGTCTTTTCGTTGGTCATCACTTTGTCTTTCAATACCCAACCCGCTTCTTTCAGCAGTTTGAAAGCGGTACGCATTTGGCTACGAATACGGCCGCTGCCATCGGTGACTGAAGGTTGGAATTCTTCGGTAAACACTCGCGCTGGAATCTGATCTTTGTACTGAGACAGCAATTCAACTTCAGCTGCGCTTGGTAAGCCTTTCGCTTCATAGTCGGTGTTCTGGAAATAACTACGAGTACGTTTGTACTGACCATAGAACATGTTCTTGTTCATCCACTCAAAGTCCATCGCATAGGTTAACGCTTCTCGAACTTTAGGATCTGAGAACACAGGAGATTGAATATTGAAGACAAAACCTTGAGTCGTTTCAGGCTTCTCATGGTTGATCTCTTCTTTAATGATGTAGCCTTTATCGAAGTTCGCGCCTGTGTAAGAGTTGGCCCAGAACTTAGCCGAGTTCTCGGTTCGAAGATCGAACTCCCCTGCTTTAAAAGCTTCCAACATTACCGTGTCGTCACGGTAGTAATCGTATTGCACTTGCTTGAAG
Organism: Vibrio sp. 10N.222.46.A1; assembly: GCF_041473595.1. NCBI lineage: Bacteria > Pseudomonadati > Pseudomonadota > Gammaproteobacteria > Vibrionales > Vibrionaceae > Vibrio > Vibrio sp. 10N.222.46.A1. The sequence goes on along the minus strand of NZ_JBFRSN010000528.1, from coordinate 84 downwards.
TTATTACGGCCAACGTTGACTGGTAGGTCTGCTGCCCAGTAGTTTTCATCTAGGCCGTAGGTCACACTTTGCCCAGATTTATAG
>NZ_JBFRSN010000527.1:0-2739 GCF_041473595.1 Vibrio sp. 10N.222.46.A1 | reverse complement strand
GTAATCGACCTAGAGTATCGTTACTATATCAGCTCCAAAGTGCTAAGCGCAGAGCAAGCTGCGATGGCAGTTAGAGAGCTTTGGGATATAGAGTCAATGCATTGGGTACTTGATGTCAGTATGAATGAGGATGCGTGCCAGATATACAAAGACCATGGAGCGGAGAATCTATCTTGCTTGCGTCATATGAGCTTAAATATGCTCAGAGAAGAGCCAACTAAGCTAAGCATTGTTGGGAAGCAAAAGCGATGCATGATGAATACAACCATTCTAGAGGCAGTATTAAGTGCTGGTTTTACTCAGGCGGTGAAAAACTAGGCACTCATGCGGTCGCCCTGCTGCTCAATTGACACTAAATTATGGTTTTTTTATACAACCTCATTCAACTGAGGTATTTACTCTATTTTTTAACGAAAATACCACCATATTCTAGTTAAAAGTGAACTGCTGTATCGAATTCACGCTAAGTTGATGTTAATTCAGCCAATATTCGGCTATATTACACTCGATGAATAAGGGCGTAACGATTTTTATTCTCACTCCTCGGTTGTTAAGGTAGGTAATGTGCCATTAGTCATGGCGTTATTTTTAGAATAAATGTGGGTTCATTGATGAGTATTAAAGATTTAAGTGTAGTAAAGAAAATTGGGTTGAGTTACTTAGCCGTATTTCTGGTTTTTGCAGTTGTTTCTGTAGTGATGATGTCGAGTTTATTATCACTGAATAAAAACACAGCGATATTAACTGATAAAAGCCTGCCATCGGTTGCCTTGCTTAAAGGTATTCAAGTTGATATTACAAAAGTTCGTAAAGATGAATTTTCGCTTCTGTCAAATGCAAAGCATCCCAAAATCGCGGAATGGATAGAGGGGCTTGAACAATGGAGGGAAAATGTTCAACAAGGTATTTTGTCGTATGAAGCTCTAGCGCTGAGTGAGCAAGAAAAGCGTTCTTTTAAAGTATTTAAAGATACATGGAATAGTTATATTTCTGAAACGCAGCAATATAATTATTTACTTGCACAAGGTAAGGCAAAAAAAGCAAATGAAGTTGTTTCATCTAGTTTCACTACATATACAAAAGCTCTTACTAGCTTGGACAATACGCTTAGCTTAAATGATGAGCTTATAAATCAGCTAAAAGTAGAAGTACAAAGTGAATCTCAATCGACTCAACTTACTGCCGCCGCTGGTTCCTTAGTCATTATCGGTATGATAATTCTTTCGTCAGTTCTGTTATCTCGAGTAGTTTGTAAACCGGTTAATCGAGCTTTATGGTTTGCTTCTCAGATAGCTAAAGGTCAGTTGAATAATACAATTGACGAAAGAGAGTTAACTGAAGATGAACTTGGTACTTTGCTGAAAGAGTTAGTATCAATGCAAAATAATTTGCATTCTTTAGTCTCAGAGGTGAGTGATTCTACAATTCAATTAACAGCAGCGGTGGAAGAGGTGAGTGCAATATCAGCTCAAACGGCTTCAGGAATGCAAAATCAACAATTAGAGTTGAGTTCTGTTGCATCGGCCATGACAGAAATGCAGGCCGCAGTTAACGAGGTAGCGCAGAATACAGAAAGTGGAGCTACCTCAGCAAACTCAGCAACTGAAGTTGCAAAGCACGGAACCGAGATTTTAAATAAAACAATCCAAGAAATTGATAAGGTCACTAAAACAATACAAAACACAGATGAATTGGCAAGTGATCTAGAAAATAGTTCAAGTAGCATTAATGTTGTTGTTGATGTTATTAGAGGGATTGCGGAACAAACGAACCTATTAGCCTTGAATGCTGCAATAGAAGCTGCTAGAGCAGGAGAGCAAGGGAGAGGCTTTGCTGTAGTAGCTGATGAAGTTCGTTCTCTGGCTCAACGAACGCAAGAATCTACAACGCAGATTGTCGATATTGTTGAAGACTTACAAGAAAAAACCATCAAAATGGGGGAGGCAAGCAGGGAGTGTCAGAGTGGTATCGCTACATGTGTTGACCAAGTCAATGAGGCTGGAGAACAAATTGATATGATTGAACACTCTGTCGAGAATATTGCTCAGATGAGTACTCATATTGCAACAGCATGTAGTGAGCAAAACTCAGTGTCAGAAGAGTTAAATCGAAGTGTGGAGCATATTAATTCAGCATCCTCAGAAATGGCAGAAGGCACTTCACAAACCGCTATAGCGTGTCAGGAAATCAGTAGTCTAGCTCATAATCTCCAATCGAGGATGGGAGCATTCAAGCTATAGAAAGGTGCACTACGCCTTAGATTTTTTTAATCAGGAGTGGCGTTGTTGATCAAATCAGCTCGAAGATCAACTCTAAGCTATTTCTGTCCAGAATCGCTTGGTGATCACAGTTGTGTGAGAAGTACGGTTAACAAAGTTCTGCCCCAAAGTGAGCCAGAGAGGGATTGAACTCAGTTTCAAACCCTGCAACTTGCCTTACTTTTCCTCATACCTAGAGATCCAACAACGTAGTTAAATTTTCTAATCCATAACAGACTGACCTTCAATCACAGTTACGTACGAATATGTTGCTCACTATTTCTAGGCTGTTGAATAGTAGAAAACAAAGGGAAGTTTTTGATTGATAAAGTGCCTTGAATCGGAAGCAATATGTGCTCGCACGCTTTTTAATTTAAAATTAGATCTAAACTGAATTATATGCATACTTTTCAGTTGGTTAGAGAGAGTGCTTGCGATATGCTGAATACATCAATTCGTGCTGGCACGATATTAAAATGTT
>NZ_JBFRSN010000526.1:0-1355 GCF_041473595.1 Vibrio sp. 10N.222.46.A1 | reverse complement strand
AAAATGTCAACTTAGATAATTGGACTCCCCAACCCTAAGTCCTACAATAGTAGGGTTCAAAATAATTTGGAGATTCAAATGAACAAGACGATTGTTGGCGTTGATTTAGCTAAAAAAGTGATCCAAGTTTGTATTTATACAAACAGAAAAGTGCACTCAAATACAGAGATGACACCGAAGGCGTTTACTTGTTGGTTAGTAAATTCAAGGCCTGCCACAATCGTGTTTGAAGCTTGTGGTACTTCGAATTATTGGAAGCAACTCGCTTCTTCTCATGGGCATGATGCTCGTTTAATCTCATCGAGATTAGTTGCTGTGGTCAGACAAAATCAGAAAACTGACAAAAATGATGCTTTGGCGATAGTACAAGCATCACTGTTACCTGATGTGAACTTTATTCAAGGTAAAACAGCCGAACAGCAGCAACTACAATCGATTGTCCGCTTACGAGAACTAAGCATAAGACAAAAAACCGCTTCTAAAAACCAATTGATTGCTTTGTTATCTGAATTAAATATTCAAGTCTCCAACAGAAATGGGGGGTTAAGAGCAACAATTGATGAAACCCTAGAAGACGCAGATAATGGTTTTTCACCTTCGTTTCGTCAGGCAATATCTACTGCCTGGGATCAATATTTATCGCTGGTTGAAGCGATTGATATTTACGACAACTGCCTTGAAGAATCTTTGAATTATCATCCTGAATGTAAGAAGTTACTTAAAATTGAGGGCATCGGTATCCTTAATGCTGTTAACTTATATATCGCGCTCGGGTGTGCTGACATTGGAGCTTTTAGTAAAGGGAAAGCAGCCGCAGCCTGCATAGGGCTCACACCAATACAACATTCAAGTGGGGGGAGAGCTAAAATCGGTTCGATAGGAAGAGGTTTTAAAAATACTCTGTTTCGAAGCCAATTGATTACTGGTGCGATGTCGATCGTAAGCAAGGTTGCCAATCGCCCACCGAAAACAAAAAAAGAAGAGTGGCTAAAAAATTTAATTGAACGTAGAGGTAAGAAGTGTGCTGCGGTAGCGTTGGCAAATAAAAATGTCAGAACAGCATTTGCTATTTTAACTCAAGGTACGGAATATAAAGCTGAACCGTTAGTATCTTAGTAAATTGTCTTAACAGTAAAATGCATAAATTGGATGAAAATCAGTTAGTCAAAGCAGCGGGCATCTGAGAGTCTTGAACTCGTAGCTTAGATTTGCTACTAACTCGCGTAAATATCGTAGAGCCTGAGTTAGCTACTCTTGTTGAGCTCGTACATAAGTGCGCATTTATTTCTGATTTACTGACGATTACTGTTGACAATGGGGAGTCCACATAAGATGCCCACAATGGTGCGGAGAGT
>NZ_JBFRSN010000525.1:0-2817 GCF_041473595.1 Vibrio sp. 10N.222.46.A1 | reverse complement strand
ATTAAGTAATAATTTATTAATATCAAATCTTTACATACAGTAGCATTGCAGGCTATGGAAATTATCAGGCCTAGACTAAGTATGGATAGTTATAATGACCCTTGGGATAAAATACGCTGGCATAATGAAGAACGCTTCTCTATTGATGACGAAGTTGAATTTCATTTGGTTTCTTGGGGAAGTCAAAAAAACATTATTGAGTTTGGGGTATATCACGGGGCGAGTCTCGTTTTACTCGATAAGATTTACACCCCTGAATCCATCATAGGCATAGACAAACGTCGAGAGCATCCAGCCTTAAGTCAATACCGAAAGGGGCCTTCAGCACACTCTGTAATAGAGCCTTATTGTGGAGTAAAGCAAGAGCATACAGACAAGGTCATTCAAATATTAGAATCACACTTCCCCACAAAAAATGTAGATCTAATTATTGATGATTACAACCATTTATATGAACCAACAAAAGCCGCCTTTTTGACATCATTCCCTTATCTAGAGTCAGGTGGGATATACATCATAGAAGATTGGGGGTGGGCGCACTGGCCGGGCGAATTTCAAAAGAAAGAACTGTTTCCCGGAACGCCTTTAAGTAAATTGGTTTTCGAATTACTCATACTTCAAATCGTCATTCCAAATGTCATAGCTAAAATTGAAACTGATTATAATCACGTTGCTATTACTAAAGGAGAAGAGAGTAGCCCCAATAACCGAAAACTATTTGAACTCATAAAATGCAAGACCTCGATTCACATTGAGAAACAATGATAAGTTCCTACACTATATTAGCTCTAGCTATGACTTTAAGTTCATTAGACAAATGGATTTCACGAGTCTTTCTTAAGAAAAATCCTTTATGTAATGAATATTTACTAGCCTATCAAATCACATGCAGTTTACTCGCTGCTCTGTTTGTTATCTTCGAAATCGAACAAATCCCTACAAAATTCGACAATACAAGTGAACTTTGGGAGCTGTTGCTTTTAAGTATATTCAGTGTTTTCTCATGGCTTGGGTTTGCGTACTCAACCTTTAGGGCTCGTGCTTCAATTGAATTAGGCTCTATCTCGATAATCTCTAAAACAAAGATCATTTGGAGTGCTCTGTTCGGGGTTAGCTTTTTAAATGAGACACTGACTTTCCTTCAAATGACTGGCGTTATACTGATACTTGTCGCTTCACTGCTCATCAGCACAAGTAACAACATGAATCTTCTTTTTTCAAACAATCTACACGCGTGGCTCGCGCCAATCTTTCTCACTCTAGCCATTGGTTTTGATAAAGTACTTACGTTGTACTTACCTACTAGCGTTATCCTTTTTATCGGTTTTTCTGGAACCGCTTTTTTGACGCCTCTACTATTTAAAGTTCATTATAGGTTAATCAAAAAAGTTCTATTTAACGCCGTAATAACAGCCACTTGCGGAACAGCAAGCTACTATTTTCTCTTAAAAGTGCTTAACACTAGCGCTTTTAGTTTAGTCATGGTTTTATTCCAAGGAGCCTTCATCCTCGATATTCTTTTTGGTTACTTCTTTTTAAAAGAGCGCACGAACCTTAAAACGAAAATAGTCTCTTGTTTACTCGCTACCCTTGGTATTTTGACTTTGGCTTCATAACGTACACTTATTTACAGAACTCCAAGTGTGACTCCCCAAAACACAAACTTCACCAAAAAACCTAATCTTAAAATTTGATGACTTTAAAACATCCCCGAGCGATACATGTTAGTCAATTAACCATTGTTGTTACAGCGTTTATAGCATATAAATCTCGCTGTAGAAAAAGGCCTAATTGAGAGGGGCTTTCTACTACAAACCTAATCGATTAATAGAGTTTTGTTAGAAAGCCTACTTAATGTTAGGCGTGGCTAACTATTGTTGCACTCTGCTCTCATTTTACACTCCCCCGTCAACCTCCCTTGGGAATCACATTAAATAATCTAAATTGATGCGTGAGCAAAAATTAAGCTAGCGCAGAATCCCTATCGTGATACTGATTTAACTCATTTGGTGTTAGGATAATAAAATGAAAAAGACCACGCCAACCCCACATGATGCCCTCTTTAAGCAGTTTCTCACTCATCCAGAAACCGCTAAGGACTTATTGGATATTCACCTGCCTGCTGAGCTGCGTGAAATCTGTGATTTGACGACCCTAAAACTCGAATCAGGCAGCTTTATTGAAGAAAGTTTACGGCCTTACTATTCGGATGTCCTTTATTCTCTTACAACGTCTCAGGGGGAAGGTTACGTCTACGCGTTAATCGAGCACCAGAGTCGACCAGATAAACACATGGCATTCAGACTAATGCGTTACGCTATCGCCGCCATGCAGCAACATATTGAAGCTGGCCATGAGCGTTTACCTCTGGTGATCCCGTTGCAGTTTTACCATGGTAAGGTCTCGCCCTACCCGTATGAGATGAATTGGTTAAAAGGGTTCGTTAACCCTCTTATAGCTAAAGCGCTCTATACTCAAGATTTTCCATTAGTCGATGTCACGGTCATCTCCGATGATGAGATAATGCAGCATCGCCGCATCGCATTGCTTGAGCTTGTCCAAAAGCACGCAAGGCATCGGGATATCATGGATTTCTTTGAGCCTCTGGTCACATTGCTCTTAACCGATTACACTACAGATAAGCAAGTACAGTCATTGATGAGCTACTTACTCCAAGTGGGTGAAACGAACAACCTAGAGGCGTTAATTACGTCACTAGCCTCATCAGTACCGAAACACGAGGACACACTTATGACTATTGCAGAACAATTGCGCCAACAAGGCGAGCAACGTGGCCGCCAAGAAGGACGTCAAGAA
>NZ_JBFRSN010000524.1:0-6361 GCF_041473595.1 Vibrio sp. 10N.222.46.A1 | reverse complement strand
TCACATAACCACGAGTATCTATAAAGTGTACGCCGTTGTGATATTCATCAAGCTGGGACAAAAATGAAAGAATTGGCGCGAGAGCAATTTTCTCTGACGCACTTTTATAGCTATCACTGGTTTCATTGCAAAGGGATTCTTGACCAACCAACATATAGTCGATATCGACAGAGGGGATATCTGCGGTTTTTCCGTCAGCAAGAAGTAATACGTCGATAGGCCAAATACGGCAAATACCGTCAACCACCTGCTTATTGTGATCAAGGAAAAGAGGGTTTCCTGATTTGTAGTAATTAGAGAAGCTGTAATCTAGAGCGGTAACAATTTTGGTCGTTCGTTTAAACACTTCTTCAATACGCTGAAACTCACTGCTGATGTCTTTTTCAACCGCATCAAAATAATTTTTTCCTATCAGCCCAAGTAACATGGTCGCGATCACAGCGGGAAAGCCGAAGACAAAGGTAAGGCTAAAGTGCCTATTTACTTTCATAGAATGTGCTCTTAGCGCTCAGTTATTTTCATTAGTTCCATTAATATTATGACATTAATCGACAGCCCTCTCGATGTAAAATAATGTAAGTTGGTATTAACGTTGCACCTGAAGGGGAAATAACTACTTAAAAATGAATAAAATAGATCGCAGCTAATGGTTAGAGTCGACTAATGTTGTTCATTGTGATGGTTTAAATTCCTGTTAACAAAATGACTTATTGAGCATTGTTTTTTTGATGTCAATACTAATCAACGGCTGACTATAGCGCGATCAACCACAGACTTAGGTAGCGTCAAACCAAGCTCACGAGCGGCATCTAGGTTAACTACCAACTGAGAGCTTTGAGCCGTTTTAACACTCAACTTCCCTGGTTTTTGTCCGTTCAAAATAGCGGCCACATAATCAGCGGTCTGCACCCCGACGTCATAGTAATCTAGACCTAATCCAGCGATTGCTCCCTTGCCAACATAAGACGTTGCTCCTGCAACCACGGGTGTGCCAGCTTGGTTTGCAGCATTTATAAGTCCTTCGATACCGCTTGCCACCGTGTTATCAGTTAGTGCGTAGATAACATCAGATTTCTTAGCCACGGATGCTGTTTTTTCTTCTACATCATCGATGGTCAACGCTTTTTCAGTATGCAAAGTAAAGCCAAAGTCTCGTGTTGCCTGCTTTAACAGCCCTACTAAAGCAACAGCATTTGCCTCTGCTGGGTTATAAACCACACCGACTGAAACTGCATTGGGGAGTAGCTCTTTAATAAGAGATACATGTTGGGAAATAGGTGATAAGTCAGAAAGGCCCGTGACATTTCGTCCCGGCTGCTCCAATTGTTTAACAAGTCTTGCTCCGATAGGGTCTGTCACCGCGGTGAACACAATCGGGATCGTTCGAGTCGCTGAAACCAACGCTTGAGAGGTCGGTGTCGCGATGCCAACTAATACATGAGGGTTCTCACTAACTAACTCTCTGGCTATTTTTGCTGCCTGAGCGGGATTGCCACCAGCCATTTCATAAGAAAACTCTAAATTTTTACCCGGTTCGTAACCTTTTGCTCTCAATCCTTCAAGAAGCCCTAGACGCGTCGCATTCAGATCTGGATGGTCGACAACTTGTGAAACCGAAACTTTGGCAACGTTCGCCATTACATTGCTTGTCCATAGCAACAACAGACAACTTACGACCGCTGCCAATACCTTTTTTACAGAACTCATTATCGCTCCCTGAATCAAGCTCTACTCATTATTGCTCGCTCAAAGAGAACAACATCACTATTGATATTATTACCAGTAACTATTGATGACTTGAAGTTATATTTAACAAAAACACAACAAGGCTCGAAAAATGCGTGAAATAGCGAAAGGCAGAATTTGAAAAGTAAGAAACTACATGAGTAGTAAGAGAAAAAAGGAATGAGGGGGAGATGGGTGAATAAAAGCGAAGCGAAAATAATAAAAATCAAACCTGAGAACAAACCATCAATGATGAATAGTTGCTCTCAGACAAGAGGGAGAGTTGAAACTCATTAGAACCAACGTTCCATTGAGGATTTATCTAGCTGACGAAATGCGCGATTTAAAATGATCGCCAATTCTTTATAACGAGGGCGCGACTTCATTGGCTCTAACGCGAAACCCGTTTCAGTGATCTTCTCGTGAAGTTCGCGATACCATGAGACTAGCGCAGGTGGAAGTTGTGTGTTTGAGCGATTACCTAACCACCACATGCCTTGAAGCGGTAAGCTGATTGCAAACAAAGCCATGACCACTGCTTGTGGCATCGCTTGATAATTATTAAAGACCATTTGTGTAAGAACACTAATAGCAGCTATCGCTGGCATCACTTTCACGCCAAAACGCGTCGCTTTGATAATGCGCTGTTCAGGGAAGATCGAGTTTAACTCTTTGCGGACGGGCCAGAGATCCATGTACTTTTGGCCATCTTTTAAACTACTCGCTAAACCAACTCTATTGCTCATATGAGTCTCCCATTAAAAAAAAGTTGAAACCATCAACTAAAAACACAAAAATTTGACGAAAAATAATATTCTTTCAAATTTTTTTGTTATATTTGCACAATATCGCTATTATTTGCAGACCTCAATCTCATTGTTGCCCTTATTTACAATTTAAGCAACTTTGAGAAGACTTCTGCAAGGAATGCACAAGCCTCTTTTTGATAAAGAGTGCTTTCAATTTATACGGAAATTAACGTTTTTTTGACCAAGGTTAGTACGCAAGCCCATGTGCTTCGACTATTCTTGAGATTAATTTTCATCCTTAACTGATTTCGATCAGAAAAATAAACAGGTAGTCATTAATGTCTAAGCTAGTTTTAGTTTTAAACTGTGGTAGTTCTTCTCTTAAATTCGCTGTTGTTGATGCAGAATCAGGTGCAGAGCACCTAACTGGTCTTGCTGAGTGTCTAGGTCTTCCAGAAGCTCGTATGAAATGGAAACTTGATGGCAAGCATGAAGCACAACTAGGCGCGGGCGCAGCTCACGTAGAAGCACTATCTTTCATGGTAGAAACTATTCTTGCTTCTAAGCCTGAGCTTAAAGCTAACCTTGGCGCTATCGGTCACCGTATCGTACACGGCGGTGAGCAGTTCACTTCTTCTGCGCTTATCACTGATGAAGTTCTTAAGGGTATTCAAGACGCTGCGACTTTTGCACCTCTTCACAACCCTGCTCACCTTATCGGTATCGAAGCGGCTCAAAAGAACTTCCCTGGTCTACAAAACGTTGCTGTATTTGACACTGCGTTCCACCAAACAATGCCTTCTGAGTCTTACCTATACGCTCTACCGTACAACCTGTACAAAGAGCACGGCATCCGTCGTTACGGCATGCACGGTACTTCTCACCTATTCATCACTCGTGAAGTTGCAGGCCTACTAAACAAGCCAGTTGAAGAAGTTAACATCATCAACTGTCACCTAGGTAACGGCGCTTCTGTATGTGCAATCAAGAACGGTCAATCTGTAGATACTTCTATGGGTCTTACTCCTCTTGAAGGTCTTGTAATGGGTACACGTTGTGGTGACCTAGATCCTGCGATCATCTTCCACCTACACGACGCTCTTGGTTACTCTGTTGAAGAAATCAACAACATGCTAACTAAAGAATCTGGTCTTGCTGGTCTAACTGAAGTGACTTCTGACTGTCGTTTCGTTGAAGACAACTACGGCGAGAAAGAAGAAGCAACTCGTGCAATGGACGTGTTCTGTCACCGTCTAGCTAAGTACGTTGCTGGTTACACTGCAACTCTAGAAGGTCGTCTAGACGCAATCACTTTCACTGGCGGCATCGGCGAGAACTCTGGCCCAATCCGTGAAATGGTTCTTAACCGCCTAGGCATCTTCGGCATCGAAGTTGACGGTGAAGCTAACCTTAAAGCTCGTTTCGGCGGCGAAGGTACTATCACTACAGCTAACAGCCGTATCCCTGCAATGGTTATCTCGACTAACGAAGAGCTAGTAATTGCTGAAGACACTGCGAAACTAGCAGGTCTTTAATTGATTTTCCTGACTAGCTTCACTCGAAGCTAGTCAGTTTTTCATATCAAGAAAATGGGGCTCAACTTCTATTCCTACCCCAATATGTTTATCGGTGGGAATAGCGGTTGAGCTTTTTTATTTCCAATAGTCAAAGGTGTTCGTCAATGTCACGTACTATTATGCTTATCCCTACAAGCGCTGGTGTTGGTCTTACTAGTGTTAGCATGGGTGTTCTTCGCGCTATGGAGCGTAAGGGCGTAAGTGTTTCTTTCTACAAGCCAATCGCTCAACCTCGTAGCGGTGGTAACCAGCCAGATTTAACCTCTACTATCATCAGCGCGAATAGCGACATTAAGATTGGTGAGCCAATCGCAATGACAAAAGCTGAAGCTTTGATCGGTAGTGAAAAAACGGATGAGCTTCTTGAATCTGTTGTTGAGCAATACAACAAAATCAACAAAGACGCTGAAGTAACGCTAATCGAAGGCCTAGTCCCTACTCGTAAGCACCCGTTTGCAAACCAAGTGAACGCAGAAATCGCAAAAACGCTTGGCGCAGAGATCGTATTCGTTGCGACTCCTGGTACTGACAACCCTACGCAACTTAAAGAGCGTATCGAAGTAGCATGTTCTAACTTCGGCGGTACTAAGAACAAGAATATCAAAGGCGTAATCATCAACAAGCTTAACGCTCCTGTTGATGAAGCTGGTCGTACTCGCCCTGACCTATCTGAAATCTTTGATGATGCAGACAGCGCTCAGCAAGCGAACCTTGAAGTAATGCAAATCTTCAACTCTAGTCCTATCCGTGTTCTTGGCTGTGTGCCATGGAGCATCGACCTAATCGCAACTCGTGCGGTTGATATGGCTAAGCACCTTAACGCTGAAATCGTTAACGAAGGTGAAATCTCAACTCGTCGTATTAAGAGCATCACTTTCTGTGCACGTTCTCTACCGCACATGATTGAGCACTTCAAGCCAGGTTCACTGCTAGTAACTTCTGCAGACCGTCCTGACGTTATCGTTGCTGCGGCTCTTGCTGCGAAAAACGGTGTTGAGATTGGCGCAATCCTACTGACTGGCGGTTACGACATTCCAGAAAGTATTGCTAACCTTTGTGCACCAGCATTCGCTTCAGGTCTACCGATCTTCAAAGCTCAAGGTAACACTTGGCAGACGTCTCTAAACCTACAGAGCTTCAACCTAGAAGTTCCTGCAGACGATAAAGAGCGTATCGAGTTCGTTAACGATCACGTTGCAAGCCACATTGATGGCCCTTGGATTGATTCTCTATCTGAAGGTACTCAAGGCATCCGTCGTCTAAGCCCACCAGCATTCCGTTACCAGCTAACTGAATTTGCTCGTAAAGCGGCTAAGCGCATCGTTCTTCCTGAAGGTGACGAGCCACGTACAGTTAAAGCTGCGGCTATCTGTGCAGAGCGCGGTATCGCAACGTGTGTACTTCTAGGTAACCCTGAAGAAATCCGTCGCGTTGCAGCACAGCAAGGTGTTGAGCTTGGCGCTGGCGTTGAGATCATCGATTCTGCATCAGTTCGCGAAAACTACGTAGCTCGTCTAGTAGAACTTCGTGGCGCTAAAGGTATGACTGAAGTTGTTGCTCGTGAGAAGCTAGAAGACTCAGTATTCCTAGGTACTATGATGCTTGAAGCTGGCGAAGTTGACGGCCTAGTTTCTGGTGCTGTTCACACAACGGCGAACACTATCGTTCCTCCGTTCCAGATCATCAAGACTGCTCCTGATGCTTCTATCGTATCTTCAATCTTCTTCATGCTTCTGCCTGATCAAGTTCTTGTATACGGTGACTGTGCGATCAACCCAGATCCAACAGCTGAACAGCTTGCTGAAATCGCTATCCAATCTGCAGATTCTGCTGCGGCATTCGGTATCGACCCACGCGTTGCTATGATCTCTTACTCTACTGGTGAATCTGGTAAAGGTGCAGACGTAGATAAAGTGCGTGAAGCAACCAAACTTGCTCAAGCGAAACGTCCTGATCTTGTGATCGACGGTCCTCTTCAGTACGACGCTGCAATCATGGAAAACGTAGCCGCTTCTAAAGCGCCTAACTCTCCAGTTGCAGGTAAAGCGACAGTATTCGTATTCCCAGACCTAAACACGGGTAACACGACTTACAAAGCGGTACAGCGTTCAGCAGATCTAGTGTCTATCGGTCCAATGCTTCAAGGTATGCGCAAGCCAGTAAATGACTTGTCTCGTGGCGCTCTAGTAGACGACATCGTTTACACAGTGGCTCTAACGGCTATCCAAGCAGACCAAGCAGCTCAAGCTGAAGAAAAAGTAATTAACTAATTTTTCTTTTGTAGAAAGCAAAAAACCCTAGATTCTTATC
>NZ_JBFRSN010000523.1:0-5229 GCF_041473595.1 Vibrio sp. 10N.222.46.A1 | reverse complement strand
AGCCATACTCTTTCCCTCTATGAGGCGTTGCAGTGAAAAATAACTTAGACTCAAACTTACCGTTATCAACAAGGCTCTGGATCAACCTAAATCCCTGAGTTCCGCCTTTATCCTCTGTAGAGTTCAGATGATGTGCTTCATCTACAATAAGCATGTCCCAAGGCTCGGCATTGAGCATGCGCTCTTGCCGACCATTTTTGTCATTTCTTAACGTGGGTAGAGATGCCACAACCATATTATTTGCACCCCAATAATCCACTCGATCAGTGTCATTTTCCGGTGCATACATGCTTAACCTAATATCAAACATCTCAAGCATCCGCAGTTGCCATTGCTCAACTAAAGGCGCAGGGGTCAATATGAGTAAACGCTTGATTTTTTTTCTTTCAATCAAAGGCCAAAGAATCAACCCCGCTTCAACCGTTTTCCCCAACCCTACATCATCTGCGATTAACTGATTGGTTGGCCACTGCCTGAGTACACGATGACAAACCCATAGCTGATGAGGTAACAAATTGATATTCGACTTCGAGAAAACACTCCAACTTTCATTGATACTCTTGAGTGAGCTCGCTAAAGACTTTAAAGCCAGATCCGTAGCTTTCACGGCATTCCCAGACTGAATATCTGATTTGAGATCAGCAACAGGCTCAAGGTCACTGTTTAAACACTCCTCAAAACCGTGTTCAAATCTGACCAGTGATGTTTCTTGTTTGGCAAATTCAATCTTCCCTAATCCAAATTTCGGATGATTGACGCGTGCTACGTTATCCATGTTCAGCCTCACCTAAATCTAATGGCTCAAAATCAAAGCAGCGCTTAAACGCCTTTCTATCATTCAAAAGTACTCTAAAAGGGATATCAAAACTCAGTCCAAAGTGGCTATCATCTTCAACAAGCGTTTCTAAGAAAAAACTATAGAGCTGCTCTGAATTAGTCGGATTAGCTTCTGTATTTAAACCAGCTCCGATTTTGTTTAACAAGGTTCTAAGCCTCAGAGGTAAAACAAATGCATATTTATGAGTCGAAGAGCTAAATTCCTGTTCGATAACATAGTGCCTTGTGAGTTCTCGTAGAATAAAATTGATTCCAATTCCTAACGTTCCTTTGAGTTCAGCGACATCAATACCCGAGCCGGATAGTAGGCTTGAACTATTGGGCTGCAATAGGTCATTGAGGTTATTTATGAACGATGCATTCCTAAACAAGTTAACATAGTCTGTTAGCTTTGTAGCAAAACGATACAAAGGTAGAATCTGTACCCATACTCTATAGCGCTCATTAACCTTTGCTGTTTTCAGGTACTCTTCCATCAATTGGTTCCAATAGTCCGGCTTTGGCCCACCAGGTTGAGCTAACTTGTCCCACCACCCATGATTTTCAAACCATTCAATGACATTTCTATTCGCTGCGTCATTAGAATAAGCCAAGGTTTGGCAACAGCCTAGGTAGAACAACTTTAACCAACCTTTTCGTGTTTCTATCTGCTCTAAAGCAAAATCTTCTGCCATTAATTCCCATGGCATAGATTGGGCATACAGCAATTTATCGTGTTCAACTAAGTGGTAATCCTTTGTTTCGTTCCACCACTCCACGATGTTCTCTAGGATAGTGCTACTATCATCAACATTAGGAACAAACTCTTTCTGGGCATTTCTGACGTGTTGCGCCTTATCAGCTTCAGAGTCGATCCAAAGGCGAATAAAGCGAGACTGCTTATCAATATCCCATTGCCATTTATCAAGAACCTTAGGGTCAAATATACCCTCTTTGAGGAAATGAGGTCGAGATTGTTTTAGCTTGCTGAGCAGGGTCGCAGTGTGGGTTCCATCAACTATGTAAGAACACAAACCGTCTTGCTTTCCACCCTTGCCTTTATCGTCACTTTCTATCTGATGTGCCCAAGAATAAGGTTCGAACTCGGATTCAGAGCGAGCTAAATTAGCAAGTTTTTCACCATCACTGTCGTATTCCTCGCTGAGAATCGAAGTGGTTGGTGCAAAACGATTCAATAAGCTGTATTCGTTTACTCCCTTAAATAGCAACTTGTTAGATGGAACATAAACGCCAATCTTATTGTTGTTCAAAAAACGCATTTGCGAGAAATGCTCTTTTAATTCTCGTGTCTCTGATATGGTGGCATTAGACTTTGAGATTCGCTCTTCAAAGTTACCGTCGAACAAGCGACCGTAATAAGACGCTTTTGTAGGTGGAACTTCATAATTCGGAAGATCGTCTTTAATGAGTTCAATTAATTCCAGTTTTTTTAGGTTACCACTAAGTGGTGAAAATCCTATTCGCTCAAGCACATCAAAAACTTCATTAGAAACGATTCGATTTTGTTCAGATAACCTAGATAGTCGCTCATGCCCAGATAGAGAAGAATATACAGCACTGAGCAAACGTCCTGCTCCAATTTCAACACTTTTCAGATCGATTAGTTTACTTTCTTCACCAGCAAGTTTCGTCGGAAGTGCTGGATGACGTTTATAGAAATCAATAAGGCCATTCGAGCAAGTGAACATACTCTTTATCAATTCAGCTTTCGAACTATGATCACCTAGTTGATTGGGCCATTGTGTCGTAATTACATTCCAAACCGTTCGCCAGAAACCAGTAAATGTTGCTTTTTCACCTAGTCCCAGTTCCTCTGCAAACTCATCCCAATACTGGCATGATCTCTGATACATTTCCTCTAAGGCCACAGTAAGCTCCTGCCCTAGCAGCTTAGCCAACGCAATGTTGTCATCATTATCAACCGCTAACTGAGACCGACCTATGTCTACCGAAAATTGAGCATTAATACAAAAGCCTAGTTTGAGTTCTTCATCAATAGGGTTGAGTACCCAGAAGCTACTTAGCTTCTTTCGGTCCTCCAAAGAAACCAAGCCACTTTTATCTAACGCAAATATAAACTGGCCAGAAGCAGTCGTCACCGAAAGTACCTTACTGCTTCGAAGGTTTACTTCGCCTTGAGTGGCCTTATTTGTTGGCAGTTTGACGTCACCAATTGCTACCCCCTGCAGATTGTTAACGGCTGCACCCATCCATTCGAAACGCTTACCGTTAATATTAATTTGGCGAACATGGCGAGAGAACACTGTTAAAAGGCCCGCGCTACTCTCAAAGCGCCTTAGAATCGACGCTAATTGTTCTGTTGGTACTTTACAATTTGGTAGTTGAATCAGAGTTGGAATTTGATTATTGAACGCGTACCTTTCTGTGGCTTCTGTCAACGATGCCATTAGTGCTTTTTCTGGTATTTTGGGTAGAACCCCTGCTTGAATTTCGGCACAAATATCACCACTCACAATACGTGGTGTGTCTGAAAGCAATAGTGCACTCTTAAAGCCTAATCCAAATTTACCTGTTTTACCTTCGGCTTTGTCAGAAACATTCAGGCTCACCATTTTCTCTAAATCGCGTTCAAACCTATTTTTTCCAGCTGAATAGTTACTCGAACAGTAGTTAACTTCTCTCCCCCAATGACAGAAATTTAATTCATTGCCATTTTCGAGGTTAACGTCAAATCTCGGAACAATCTCAGCTTTACCTTTGGTCATATCTGAAAGTTCACTCAATGCGTCATCAGCATTTTGTAACAGCTCAAAAGGAACACTATTTGGAGAGTACTGAAAATGCTTGCTAATCTCTTTACGTACCGAATTAAGCACTAGAGTTTGAACTTTGGCATTATCTTCCATCACCTTTTGTATTTTAGCCAGAACTACTGAAAGTTTAGTCCGATCTTGCTTCACCGATTGGTCCGCTAACGCAAGCACTCGAGTTTCCCTGTTGTACTCAAGTTGCAAGTCCGACAGCCCTTCCTCTCTTACCTGTAAACGTTCCAACAAAGGCACCAAATTATTGAGTATAATTTGACGGGTCACTTGAATATCCGTTTGTTCTGAGTGCCCAAAACTCTTGAGAAAATCATTTTCAAAACGCAAGACAGCGCCAAATACTTCTTGGAATAGATCTTCCACGCCTTTCGCCAACAGACGAATCAAACGCTCCTTATCAATGTTGTTTGTATCCACCTTTCTAAGCTCAACCCGTTTGAGCTTGGCGTTAGATTTTTGGTGTATAAGCAGCGAGTTTGGTGTTCCTATCAGCTCAACCTCAACTCGATGACCAAAAATGGAATTCATAAATGTCGCGTTTTCAGCACATATCGACAATTCAAAGTCGATACTTTTGTATAAGGTATTAAAGGGCTGACCAGAATACGGCCCTCTCCCTCGGCTAATCGGGTCCCACTTGTTCTGATATATTTTACGAATCGCTTCAAAGTTGCTATTCACTAGATAACCCTTTGCCAAACTTTCAACACTTTCTTGCTTGGTAAACAGCGTCATAAAAGTGGCAATAGCGTCCATTGGTACACGCCTTTCCCAATCCTCAAAATAACTTCTCAGTATTTCTGCATTGCTACCATCTTCAACAATGTTTGTGGCCTGATTCGAAGAGCTCTGCTCAAATGACTTACTGCAATAGGGTTCAACGACTTTATATTCAACGGGATCGATAAGAAACTTTGGTGCCACTTGAGGGACGTCAGACACTAAGTTTGACCCGTTAACATATAATCCAAGTTGATTTCGAAAGCGTACTTGAGGCAATAACTCGACACCGGCTTGCGCTTTACACAGTGCACCAAGCAGTTGTGTTCTTAATTCAGCTGCGAAATCATCCTGACCACGGTCAGCAATTTTTTCTAGCGAAGTAAACAAAATACTAGCATCGACTTCATTGCATAGCATTTGTTGTTTATTTTCTGAAGGTACAAGATAGTTGGACTCAAACAGCTCGGAAAGAAGCAGCCAACCGACAAGATTTTCCGACAAATATGGAATACAGCACGCTTGTACAACAACCGTTTCTGTCACGGTTTCCAACTTGCCCAAAGCGTAGTTTTGTTTTTTCGCAGCCTCAGAGACCAATCGTGTACCAACTGCAGCCTTGTTATTTATAATCCAGCGTTCCAATTCGCTTTTAGTCTGACTGTCTTGAACAAGTCCATTAGACAATTGTGAAATATGATAAATCATGCTGTCTGAAGCACTGCATAATTTTGTTGAAGCAGGTAGCTCACTCAGTCCAAACTTCAATATTTGATTAGGTGCAACACAATGATTTGGTTCCTCTAGTGTTAACCACGGTGTTTCCTCAATTTTTCCGTGAAGTTCATCGGAAACGTCCGTTTTCTCATCTCGAATAATGCACAGC
>NZ_JBFRSN010000522.1:0-5863 GCF_041473595.1 Vibrio sp. 10N.222.46.A1 | reverse complement strand
CATAACTGTATTCAAAATTTTTGTTCAGCCGTAGCGAGCGATAATACTCAAACAAAAAATTGCCAACAACTTTTCCGTCTTGATCAACAAAAAACAGCTCTCCTGTCCGGGATGAAAGAGATTTCCAAACTAGATGTTCATATGATTGGTTGTCTGAAGGTAGTGCAAGTTTAAGCCAACACGACTGATTAGGTTCAGGAATACAAGTAACAATTGAGCTCCACCCTTCTTCCTTATATAGGATGGCATCAACCGAAGAATCACTCACTACCATGCCATATTCGAAATCACTGATTTGCTTGAAATCTAATTCGTTAGCATGGCTAGTGAACGTTATCAGCACTGAAAAAAACAACATCACTAGCACTGTAAATGGCACTCTAAAATCCTTATTAAATCAAATATCGCGCGGCAAAAGAGCCCCATAAGTCCATATACTTGCGAGTTTACCATGTTAATTATTTGTAATTTGTAAGGGAATGTAATAACGTCAACGCATTACTATTGAGCAAATGAATCAACATGAATATCAGGTTGGTTAATTGCACGTTGATACAACACTTTACATTGCTAAAATGATAAAGCGTCTCTCGTATTCACATTCATACTCCATTCATTTTTATTGTATTAAACTGTCGTTACTTGCTTCTTTTACTAAGGCCACTGCATGCAAAAACCAAGCGCTATACTCATCTGTATCGCTGTAGCTATAGGCTCGACATCAAGCTTTGCACAAGATGATCACCATAACGGTCATGATCTTGTACAAGATGTTCATAAAGCGGGAACCCGTATCGAATTTGAAGAAGATCAAGACGAAGTCTATGAAGCGGTGCAAGAGGGCTACATTCGCCCTTTCTCAGAAATGTATGCTGCGGTTGAAAATGATCTTCATGGCCGAATCATTAAAGTAGAACTAGAAGAAGACGATGATATTTGGGTGTATGAGCTAAAAATAAATTTCCAAAACAATATCATTAAAGTGGAATACAACGCTGAAACGTTAGAAATGCTGATGATTAAAGGTCGCAACTTTAAAGAAGCGATCAAAAACTCCCACGAATAATAAATAACAATAAAAGAGTGATACATGAAAATTTTAGTCGTTGAAGACGAACCTCGCTTGGGCCAACAAATTCTAGAGACCCTTGAGGGAGCCGACTGGGTTCCAGAGCTTTCTCAAGACGGTATCGACGCACTCTACCGTGCAACATCGGAAGAGTGGGATGCCATCGTTCTCGATTTAGGTCTACCTAAGCTGGATGGCCTAACCGTATTAAAAGGCATTCGAGACGAAAACATTAACACGCCAGTGATTATCTTAAGTGCGCGTGACACGCTAACCCAACGTGTCGAGGGCTTGAATGCAGGCGCTGATGACTACCTAACTAAACCATTCGAAATGGTCGAACTGATAGCCCGCATTCGTGCTCAACTGCGCCGAGCGTCAGGCAGTGCTGCACCTATACTTCAAATTGGTGATCTAAGCCTAGACACACGTAGCTCTAAAGTATTGTGGCAAGGCCAAGCAGTTAGCCTCACGGCGCTTGAATATAAAGTGGTCGCTTATTTCATGCATAACCAAAACAAAGTTATCTCGCGCACTGAGTTGGTTGAACACATCTACAAGCAAGATTTTGACCGCGATTCAAACACGGTTGAAGTGTTCATTGGTCGTATTCGTAAGAAAATCGCACCTAAAATCATCAAAACCGTTCGCGGGCTTGGCTACCAACTGAATGCTGAATAATGCTGTATTTAATTAAGCTAAGAGCAATCTCCAATTAGTGGGCAGCCTGTGCTGATCGTTGTTGTTCTCATAGCAAGATGAGTAAAGACAGGCTGGTAACGTATGAATCTAAAAAAACGAACACTTAAAAACGTCAGTCTAAAAAGCCGCTTGCTTCTTGCCGCGGCTTTTTGGCTAGGTGCGATGATATTAGCGGCAGGTGTCGGAATTCCGAAACTGGTGAATGACTACCTCGTCGATGACATGAAGCAGCAGCTTGCTTTAACCATGGATGAGTTAACCGCCAATATCGAAACCAATGACAGTGGTAACCTAGTCATGGCAGAGCGTCTGTCTGATCCTAGGTTCAACCAACCCTACAGTGGTATTTATTGGCGCGCCGCTACCCAAGATCAGATTATTCGATCTCGCTCGCTATGGGATAAAGACCTCACCATCAAGCGTTCGCCGATTCACACATCAGTCAAAGGGCCTGAGAAAGAAAAGCTGATTTACATCGAGCAGGATATCTATCTGCCTGAACTGAATGACCCTGTCACGATCACCATAGGTATTGATGAAGACCCATTAGAATCCACACTGACCGAACTTACAGGTCAAGTCTGGTTGATTCTGATGTTGCTGTTTGTGGGCGTGCTGATGTTGATTGGTATTCAAGTCAGCTGGTCACTATTGCCACTCAGTAAGATGCAACGTGAACTGGTGATGTTAAGAAACGGCGAGCAACAAGGATTAAGCGACAACTACCCGAAAGAGGTTTCTCCATTGGTTTCTGACCTCAATGCCCTACTGTTCCACTATCAAGAGTTATTGGAGCGAGCGCGTAACCACGCGGGTAACTTATCTCATGCGTTGAAAACTCCGCTGTCGGTTCTGAAAAATGAGATAGAGCGACTTCCAGAGGATGACAAGGCACTGCTGCAACAACCCATTAATCAGATTCAAAGCCAAATCGATTATCACCTTGGCCGAGCACGCATGGCCGGTGCAATGAACATTCTTTCAGTGAAGTCTTCACCTTGTGAACGTGTTGAAGCTATCTCAATGGCATTTGATAAAGTCTATGCCGCCAACGAAGTCACCATGATTAATGAGCTAGACTCTGAAATTGAAGTGGCGGTCGAAAAAACCGACCTTGATGAAATGGTCGGCAACCTACTAGAGAACAGTTACAAATGGGCGAGCAGCATTATCCGAGTCCATTCGAATGAACTCGATGATGGCAACATTGAATTAGTGATTGAAGATGATGGCCAAGGCATTCCTGAAGAGAAGCTTGAGCAAGTGACCAAACGTGGTGTTCGACTTGATGAAACCACACCGGGAACAGGTTTAGGGCTTAACATCGTGAATGAAATGGCACACAGCTACCGAGGTAGCCTAACGCTCAGCAAGAGCTCTATGGGCGGATTGAAAGCCTCTCTGGTGCTAAAACTAAGCAAAGGTTAAGTAAGCTAAACGCGCTAAGTAAACCAAGTAAACACGATAAGCCCTAGCACAACGCTAGGGCTTAACTTTATTCTGGCTTAACAACGCTTTTCTCACTTCAATATGATTAGCTCATCGAGTGAAGCCCAATCATATTGCCTTCCGTGTCACTCACTACACTGATAAAACCATGCTCACCAATGTCCATTTTGGGTACTTGTAGCGCGCCACCGTTGGCCGCTGCCAAACTTGCTTCTGTGGCACAATCCTCACAAGAGAAGTAAACCATGGTGCTGTTGCCTCCCGCTTTTACACCAGACATCTTACATATAGCTCCAGTGGCTCCATAGTTCCCCATATCGCAAGGAAATACCCACATCTCAACTTCGATTCCGGTTTCATTGTCTAACTTGTCCAGCGTCACTTTAAATACTGATTCATAAAAAATTTTTGCTCTCGACATGTCATCAACATATATTTCAAACCAACCAATCGGATTCATTTGCATAACGTTATCCTCAGTTTTCGCTGCTTGTTCGCCCTTAATCAGCATAGTCAAAGTTGAACAATTTATAGTTGAGGAGTTACATGAGAGAAGGTTAAGTTTCTTTAGATAGAGTCCAGTAGAAATCACAAAGCCTTGTTTGAAGGGGGTTCAAACAAGGCACAAGCCAGTCGATCTATATCTCATTCACAGCGACATCTAAAGTTTGCAAATTGTCATTATGAGTTGCTACTCCGATCATCAAGATCTTACCGTCGGTATAATAGTCATGATCTTCATTCATTACTTCCACCGTAGCCAATGGGTACTTGTCTAGATCAATATCTGGTAATGACGTTCGTATCTGATTAGCAAGCCTATCTCGCTCTTCATCAACATTAGGGTCAATGTTATGCAGTATGGTCACAATGCCGGAGTAAGGGGTAACTTTAAGGCCATCATCATAGCTGATTGCACCTAACCACTGAGGCTGGTTAGTTTGAACATCAACACCAGCACGCCACCAGCGAATATGGCTACGCTTCATCAAGTTACCCGGCAATTGAAACGCCATATCTTGTGGCTTGTCTCTCCAATATAAATCGGACACTGGGGGCGTTTTGTCTCTAAGCAATGCGAGATAGCCAGCCCATTCAATCTCATTTCGAGAAAAAGTTTGATTCTCTATCCAGCCCAATTGTTTCATTAAGTCTCTTGGGGTTGCTCCAACATATAGTACGTTGATCGCTTGTGCCGAGTAGAATGAAGATTTGCCTGGGAACGCTTTATAGGTAACCGAATTCCAGTCGACTTTGTCAATTTGAGCCGTCTCTGGTTGATTCTTAAAATCATCCGCTTTCCAGAAAAAGTGTGCGTAGTTCGCAAACAATACCCACGCCAACAACAGCGCACTGGATTTGAGCACCAAGCGTCGCCACTTCATTCGATAACCAATAATGGTGAAGACCAATACCGTGAACACACCGGCGATCAAGCTATTATGCTCAGAGATAAATATCTTAAGGTTATTAAGCCACGGGAAGTTTTCAACACCGTGCGCCAGTAACATGCCCCAAGCAATGAACTGTCCACCACCAAGAGCCAAGCCGAACAACGCCAACACACTAAAATTACGCCACGGTACACGATGCGAGCCCGCTATAAATGGCACAACCCAAGCGATAGGCCCTAATAAACGAGCAAAAAGAATGATGTATGTGCCTTTGCGAGCAATTAGATAACGGCAGCGCGCAATTAATCGTTTGGTTTTAGGACGAAACTTAATGAGCCTTCGCTGCGCTTTCGCACCGTATTTATAGCCAATGAAATAACTGAGTTGGTCACCAAGCAAACCACCTAGCATGACCAAAACCAACGCCATCCATGCACCTGAATACAGTTGAAAGCCCGCTGCGATAAAGAAGGGCTCTCCCGGTACAAATAGGTTTGGGCCAATGAGAGCATCACCCAATGCCCCCAGAAACAGCCCTAGTCCATCAAACATAACAACCTCAATACTTACTGTTCTTTGTAGTGACCAAACTTGTAGTTCATCTCGTTGTTACGCATTTCGCCTTTGAAGAAGCGTCTTACATTGGCTTTAAGATAAGTTGAGCCTGTCTTCACAACGCCATCTTGATCTAAACGACGTGGGTCAAAACCAAAGGTCATATTCAGGAATCTAAATCGCCATGTTTTGCTCGCACGTTTTACGTAGTCACAGTCTTCACACAGGACGATCTCTTCATCGAAACCGCCGATCTCATCATGCGCGCGTTTAGTCGAGAAAATACATGCGCCAATCGCCGTCGGGAAAAAGAACTGGGTAGTGAACAAGCCTGCGTTAAATAAGCCGTAACCGAACTTGTGTACAAGCGGCAGACCTTTCGAGCTCATGTACACACCCGCCACTTCAAGCTTCTTCTCCTCTAGTTCATAAAGCGCTTTCGCAAGAAAGTTTCGGGGCAAGCTCACGTCAGCATCTAAGAAAAGGATTCTGTTGTATTGCGCCAATGAAGCACCTGTGTTTCGTCCAAGGCTCACACCACGACTTTCCATATGATGAACCGTTAATTTTGGCAACGCGTTTTCATAGGCTTGCGCCACTTCTCTGGTGTTGTCTTCACTATTCGAGTCGACAACAATCACTTCAAACTCTTGGTGGGTTTGCACACTCAACTCTTCCATTAAGCGGCTAATGC
>NZ_JBFRSN010000521.1:0-2221 GCF_041473595.1 Vibrio sp. 10N.222.46.A1 | reverse complement strand
GATTCGAGTTAGTACTGGCACTACAACCTTAAGTTTAGCTTCTCCATCAGACTCTTGGGCTGAGGTAATGGCATCTTCCGCTTCTAAGTTAAAACCATGCAGATAAGGCAAAACCCCTATCACAGGCTTACCTGTTTTCTCTTCTAGCCAATCTAAACCAGATTGAAGTAACGCAATATCGCCTCTAAAACGGTTTATCACAAAGCCTCTTACGCGCGCTTGTTCAGATTCAGATAATAGAGCTAATGTGCCGTAGAGGTGTGCAAAAACGCCGCCACGATCAATATCAGCAACGATGATCACTGGGATGTCTGCCTTTTCAGCAAAGCCCATGTTCGCGATATCGTTTTCTCGAAGATTTATCTCTGCGGGACTGCCCGCACCTTCAATCATCACGCTTTGGTATTCTTCAGAAAGTCGATCAAACGAATCGATAACCGAATTCATCGCAACTTTCTTGTAGTCGTGATATCCGGTCGCTTCCATATTCGTCAGTGCTCTTCCTTGTAGAATCACTTGCGCACCCGTATCTGAATTGGGTTTTAGCAATACAGGATTCATATGGACGGTAGGCTCAATATTACAAGCTTGTGCCTGAACCGCTTGAGCACGACCAATTTCGCCACCATCTTTTGTCACTGCGCTATTTAGCGCCATATTTTGAGGCTTAAAAGGTGCCACTTTGATGCCTTTCCTTGCCAAAACACGGCATAAACCTGCCACCAAAACACTTTTTCCGGCATCTGACGTTGTCCCTTGAACCATAAGGGCGTTTAACGGTGATCGCATCTGTACTTAAATCCTTTATTTCTTAATTTTCAATTTATAGCTGTGGGCAATATTTCTCTGCCTCCATCTTAACGTCATTGTCGTGTAGATGCTCAATAAAATGAATGGAAAATGAATGTGTTACTCACTCTGGATTCAACCCCAGTGTTGTTTAATAGCTCCATCGAAACGAAGCTTACAAACAAAATAAGCGCACTCACGAAAAGAAACGTTTCAAATTAAGAAAAACGTTTCTAATAAAAACAACATTAAGGGATTCACCATGAAAAAAACTGTATTAGCTATCGCATCTACTATTATCCTCGCTCCTACTTTCGCAATGGCTAGCGACCATCACAGCGACAGTAATCACAACAATAGCGACAGTAACCACAAGCATCAGAGCGCTATTGCGTACACGGGACCGATTGAAACCGTTTCAGTTGCGACTCTACTAGCAGACACCAGCATGTTCGCAGAGCAAGAAGCAATCGTAGATGGCAAGATTGTTCGTCAACTAAAAAACGATACGTTCGTATTCTCTGATGGTCAGAGTGAAATTCAGATCGAACTGGATGACGATATCCTTCTAGCGCAACCGCTCACCGCAGATACAAAAGTTCGTATATTTGGCGAATACGAAGGTGGTAAAACGCCAGAGATCGAAGTAGATCATATTCAAGTTTTGTAAGATACGAACTCCGTACCGTCGACTTCAAAGACATGATTTATAACAAATGGCCTGCATATTGCAGGCTTTTTTGCATTATAATGCCGAAAAATATAATTAATATGGAGTCACCATGCTAGGTAGCGCAAACAAGACGGTCCTTTTGGGGTTGGTTACACTGTGTTCATTCTCTGCGTATGCAAACAACTTTAACTACAATACATTTGAGCTACGCACAGGTATTAGCCCTAGTACATTTGGTGGCGAAGTCACAACAATGTTCACTCAAAACTCACACTTTGTTGCTCGAATCGATTCTGAATTTGAAGGGGATTGGGATGCGGCTGTAGGTATGGGGTTCAACGGCCCAATTAATCAGTTGGCTGATATTACTGGACAGATGTTACTGCACAACATCGAACGTAATGATGGTAACCACATTAAAACTGAAATCAATATTGGTTTAAGAGCTTGGTTGCTGGCAAACATTGAAGTTAACGCCCGCCTTGGTCAACTCGTCGACAGCGACGACACGAGTTCAATTGTCGGTGTAGGGGCTCGCTTCCACTCAACAGAACAGCTTTCAGTAGGTATAGACCTTCGAAATAACGGTACTTACGGACACCAGTTCTTAATGTCAGCTCGATTTGGCTTTTAAGTCTATTCAACACTTATGATCCATCAGTGATCAAATGTTAAATTCGATTGTTTAAACGGTAACTTAAAGGCTAATAGTCTCGTGACCTATTGGCCTTAATGGCTGATTTTGCAACTAAAAACTAA
>NZ_JBFRSN010000520.1:0-9231 GCF_041473595.1 Vibrio sp. 10N.222.46.A1 | reverse complement strand
GTACTTACCTGCTCTTTCAATTGCGTTAGTGCATGATTACGACCGGAGGTTGGATGTTCAGCTAAATAAGCGTTAATCTTATTGCAAAGTTCAAAGCTCGCGCTCATCTGCTCTTGACCATTGGAATGATGCACCAAATCAACTTGGTCTAAGATACTTTGATAAGAAGCACCAATCGGTTTAGCAAAAATTTTCGCTCTATCTTTCAGCTCTTGCTTCGTAAATACTTGAGATAAATCTACTTTTAATCCGGTCTTTTTTCCTAATGATTCAAGATCCGCAACTTTGTCACTTGTCGCCCTCTTAACTGGTAACACTTCCCCTGGTTCATCTGATGCAGAATTAGCATGCTCTTTGTAGAACTTAAGCGTTTTATCCAATGCCTTGTCCAGCGCATCGCGCACTGTGCCCTTTGAGCTATCATCAACTAGGTCTATCAGATCCTGATAGTTGGCGGTGTAGCTTTCCAATACTTTTTTGCGATCCTCTCCCGTTTCCTGCAAAGCTTTGTACACAGCAAGGCTTTCGTTGACTGAGTGACCGCCGTCAAAAACTAAGAAAGACAAGGTGTTTAGGTAAGCTTGATCAACAGAGAATCCTGGATTCTTACTCGCAATATGTTGGTTCAGGTGCGTCATGATATTGGTTGAACCCGACGCGCCCGTCACTACCGGCAGACCATTATTCAAGGCATTACTTTCGAATGTTGTCTTTTTACCCGGAGTAAGAATTCGACCATCTGCGACACTGCGGCCTTCTATAAAGTCATCGTAGTTATCACCTTTCGGTTGATATTGAAGCGCCGTACCATAATCACTGGTTTTCTTTTCAATAAGGGTAACTTTGTTTTCACCTTCAACCCCTGATGATATTACCGCATCAGTTGAACGAGCCTTGGTGATAACATTCCGATAGAAACGGTCCCCTTCAGCTTTCCACGGGGCCATTTCCATTCCCAAACCAGGGGTAATTGCCATTTTCACAGCCAGGAAAGGAACTTTTATAACACCGAAACCATCATCAACTTGTGTCATCATAGTTTTGAAGTTGTCATAATTCGGTGTTTCAAGGAATTGAGTTAAGGTCGGGACGCGACTAAACCATGGACGCTTGTCTTTAGCGATCTCTTCTGCAAACGCTTCCATTTTTGTCTGGATTCGCTCAGCGCGCAACACATCGTCTCCCGCATCCGGCAGCAAGCCATGTATCCATTCGTCAAAATCATTAACTAAACTGGTTCCGATTTGAACTGAAGTATTAATCGCTTGTTCTGTCGGTGTTTTCACCAACTCATGAGCTATTTCAGAGTCAAAACGACGGCCAAACAAATTATCAAGATATTGACCTGTCGCTTTATCTTTCTTTGCATCAGCCAGTAATTTATTTGCCAGCGTTTGCAGTTTAGGGTGTTCTGCTAACTTTTCATGAGCCTCGCTAAACAGCTTAACCGCTTTCTCTTGAGTCACACTTCCGCTCATCCATAGCGTTTTAGCTTGCTCTACTAACTCATGTATTTCATTCGCATAAGTTTCAGTAGTCTCTATCTGACCTAGCTTATAAATAAATTCAATAAGGCTCTCATTTTCAGTTTTTGGCGCATCTCTCTCTGAAGTTGAATTCGTCAGAGTCGGTGAAACCACTCCGAACGACTTTAAGCTATTGATTTCGTGCTCGGTCAAAGGTTCAACCAAACCAACCACACGACCAATACCGTCAAACACGAGCTTAGACTCAAACGCTTCAACAGCTTTCGGATCAATTGCAATACCAAAGACATTGGCGTCCTTCGAACGGTTCCTCTGAATATGGCTTTGCAGCGACACCATTTCAAATTGGAGTGTCTTAACTAACTCACCACGTTGAGCGAACTCTTTTGGATTTTTTTTCTGCCACTGGTGAAGAGCCAACTCTAAGGCAGCAAGATTCTTTTCAGATGGGGTACGCTGAATTGACTGAATGTTACTTCTTACCACTTTCAACTCTTTACTAGGTAAATCCGTTAAAAGCTTGCCAATGTGTCGCTTAGTCGAATCGACAAATCTTGCATCATTAGAGCCAAGCAATGAGAAGTCAAAACCATCTACGCCTTTTCTTACAGCTAAAGAAGTGTCAGCCGCTTCACCCAGCCCGTGAAGATTGACACCTGAAATGCGAATATCTTTTCGGTTTACATCTTGTGATGCTCGATTTACAACTCTGATACTGTCGGTATTGCTCTCAGTGAACATGGAAGTGATAGCTCTTCCGGTATTTTTAGAGCGAATACCTGCATTGATTTGTAGTCGGTTTACGGCTTGAACAGCATCGTTTAACGCTTCTTGCTCTTGCTCGCTCAATCCTTCACTGAATCGGCCATCGGCGCTTGACTTGTTGTTGGCATTCACATGGTTACCCGTGACGCCTGCACCTTCTATTCTGCGTGCTTTACCCGAAAGTCCACTGCCCACAGCACCTTGACGATCAGGACGATCCTCTTCGTTCTGCTTTGAACCTTTCGCATCCGCTTGTGCTTGATCCGCTTTGTTTTCAGCATTTCTTGCATCACGATTACCACGTTCTTCAGCGTCTCTAGCTGAATTATTCGCATTCGATTCAGCTTGTTTAGCTTCATTAGCTTTCGTAGTGGCGTCTGTTTTACGCGCATCAGCGTCGGCTTTAGTATTCGCAATATCTTTCTCTGCACCAGAGCGATTCTGTTCGCCTTTCGCAACGCCTGCTTCTGATTTCGCCACAGAATCGTTGACACTTTTTTGGTTGTCTACGTGCGCTTTTTTCGCAGCGATGATGCTTTCCCCAGCAACATCTTTAGCCTGACCTAATTTGGTTTGAGCATCCTCTAAAAGACCGTCTGCGAAATGGTTGCGCCAATGCTCACCAGATTCACCTACATAAACCGCTTTGTTATCCAGCACATCAAGTCCCTGGGCCAATGTCGTCAGGTCTTTAGTTACCGCTTCAGACTCTTCGTTCACAGCATCACGCTGCGCTTGCCCATTGCTCTTTAATGCTTCTTGATCGGTGGATTCTAATTGAGCCTGAGAACCCGATACGGCTTCAAGTTGTTTCTGCTTTTCTTGCTCTAAGCGTTGACGATCGGCTTCCGCTCGTTCTTTGTCAGACATTGCATTTTGCGCAGCTTGATTTTGTTCCGCATTATCGGCAACAGCATTAGCTTGGTGTGATGTTTCAGATTTCGCCACAACATTATCTAAAACATAGCCCAACCCATCATCATGGCCTGTGCCTTTAAATTCTATTCGGTTGCTGCCAGAATTCGCAGTCAACTTAAGTGTTTTTTGTTGCCAAGCTGCTTCATCGCCAGAAGTTGAGAATACAACATTACCGTTCCAGAGAACTTCTATGCCTTCGTTGCTTGAAATACCTGCACGTTTTGCAAAATCAAAGCTAACCGCAATGACTTCACCTTCCGCTAAATCCGTTAAATCTTGAGAAAGACTTGTATTAGTATAAGTATCTAGCTCTGTAACAAGTGAACCATGACCATCACCACTTACGCCATAATCCTTACTTGAAGAGGCAACTTCAACACCGTGAGTCGATTCCCATCCCAGACCACCTTGCTCAAAATCACCATTGACGATCAAGTTAGGTGTTTGCGTTTGATTTGAAGATTCTTCGATGTTGAGTTCATTTTCCATGTTGCTGAGATCAGGCGTTTCAACGTTGGTCACGCTTCCACTTAAACCGTCTCCTAGATCGGAACCCACTTCTTCGATTTCATCTAAGTCGAAACCATCAAGTTTAGTGATTTCAGGCGTTGAAATAGCACCTCGTCCTTTCTGAATTCCTGATGAAGAAGCTTCATCACCTTGAACTAGGTAATTAATCGCTTGGCTGCCACCCACTCCAAGAAGAGTTTGTTTAATATTATCAAACAGTGCGGAAAGCTTATTGCTGCTCGTGTTACTTGACGCGACGGCTAGGCTATAGAAATCACCGTTACCCACTTTGATAGCAACGTTATTTCTGGCATAAGAAGCGTTAATCCCTAAGCCATCACCTACGTGAATATTCACGTTTGCTTTGCCTTTCATCACCGCAACATTGAGACCGTCACCCACTTTGGTGTTAACGTTATATTTGCCCCATGCAACGTTCACTGAAATACCGTCACCAATTTTGGTGTTGATATTCGCATCACCATAGGCCGCCGTTACACTCAGGCCATTACCCACGGTTGTCGTAATATTGGCTTTACCTTTTGCCGCCGTGACCTGCATACCATCACCGACTTTAGTGACGATATTGCCTTTGCTCCAAAGTGCGTTGAAGCTATCTCCGTCACCCACTTGAGTAACGATGTTCGCTTCACCTTTCGCTAAAACAACATTACGGCCATCACCCACTTTCGTAATGATATTCGCTTTGCCCCAAGCTCCCGTGTAATCATCGCCATTACCGACGTGAGTAATGACATTCGCCTTACCTTGAACCACAGAAACTTCTTGGCCATCACCGATTTTGGTGATGATGTTCGCTTCACCTTTGGCGAAGTTGTATCGATCACCGTCACCAACGTGAGTGAAGATATTTGCTTGTCCCCAGGCCACGTTAACGCCTAATCCATCGCCCACTTTTGTGATGATGTTAGCTTTACCTTTCGCCAAACCAATAGTCGTACCATCCCCCACATGGGTCATGACATTGCCCACTTTTGATATCAGTAAACCAACGGTGGTTCCTTCGCCAACTTTGGTTAAGATATTACCTTTACCCGCCAACACAGCTGCGGTTGTTGCATCACCAACATGGGTCACTACGTTTGCTTTCGCAGCTGCGACAACACCCATGAAGTCATCACCGACTTTCGTTATGATATTCGCTTCACCAAGGGCTAGTACGCCAGTAAGACCATCTCCTACGTGAGTCATAATGTTTGCTTTACCAAACATCGCGGCTAAGGTTGTGCCATTACCCACTTTCGTCATCACGTTTAGTTCGCCAGCAAATAAACCTAAGCTTGTGCCATCACCAACGTGAGTATAGATATTCGCTTTACCGATCATTAATGCAGCAGTTAGGTCATTACCCACTTTCGTCATGATATTGGCTTGGCCAAGCATTGCAGTAAACGTGCTGCCATTACCCACCTGAGTGAATATATTTGCGTTACCTACCATCGCGGCTATCGAGGTACCATTACCCACCTTAGTCGCGATATTACCTTTTGCTATCATTAATGCGACTGTTGTGCCGTCACCAATATGCGTAAAGACATTCGCTTCTGCGACCATAAGCGCTAATGCATCACCATGACCAACCTTGGTAAATACATTGCCTAGGCCGCCCATTAGCGCCCACGCGTTCCCTTCACCAACGTGAGTGAAGATATTGCCTACGCCGATCATAGCGGCTATTGAAGTGCCGTCGCCTACTTTGGTGAAGATATTACCCGCAGCACCCATTACGCCAAGTGTTTGGCCATCGCCAACATGAGTCAATACGTTACCAATACCCAACATAATGCCTGTGGTATCGCCATCGCCCACCTTGGTTAGAATGTTCGCCCCACCAACCATGACGCCAGTTGTCGAGCCATCACCAACATGTGTAAGTACGTTGGCGCCTCCTCCCATAACGGCAAGCGCATTGCCATTGCCTTTTTTGGTTAGGATGTTTGCACCACCAAGTGCGACTGCGGTCGTATTTGAGGCCGTATCATCACCGCTAATATGAGTAATGATATTGGCGCCACCAAGCATACCCGCCGTGAGGTCACCGTCACCCACTTTAGTCATGACATTCGCGCCACCGACAAGTACAGAAGCGATGTCGCCCTTACCAACCTGTGTCATGACATTAAAGCCACCGACCGCTAACCACAACCCGTTGCCAGACCCAATTTGGGTGTGCGTGTTGTAGCCGCCTAGCATAGTCAAACGACTATTACCGTTACCTTTGTGAACTGAAATATTGCCATAAGCAAGTAAGTGGGCTAAGTACTCGCCGTCACCAATACGAACCAATACATTGACCGCACCGCCTGCGTAGACATCCATTTTCCCTTGTTTGCTCTGATGAACGAGCACGTTAGCTAAACCAGCACCACGGAAAGTGAGGTCGCCTTCATCGCCACTTTTAACAATGACGTTAGCCGCGCCGCCGCCAACAAATTCGGTATCACCAAACTTAGAGCTGTGAAGGATAACGTTGGCGAGACCACCACCGTTAAAGTAGACATTACCGCGTGTCACATTGGATTTGATGACGTTACCGCCACCGACACCATTGAACCGAACGTCCCCTGAACTTTCACCACCATCGCTAGCAGACTTAAACAATGATTGTTCATTGTATTCATCAATATCCGCTACTATTTCACTGGTACTTCTCAACGTATTAACGCTGTATTGTAGCTGACTCAACGAGTAACCATTTTTGTACCCAGAGCTGTAACCGTTTGCGGAAGAAATATCTTCACTAGACAAATTTTGGGTGTGGTCGCCTTCTTTATACCAAGGACGAGCTTGATACCTTAGTACTCCGGTATCGGGATCGTTTGCAAGTTCGACGACAACTATTTTTGTGTATGACCCCAAGACTTTTGCATAGACGTACGTGTTTGCTTTTCGATTCGATTTAACTGCTTTGACATCGACAGTCGAGCCATCCGAAGAGATAGCATGCCCACCCATTTTTGCATCAGATAATGACACGTCTTTAGCATCAATCACCGCACCGTTAGCGTAGGTCACCCACTCATATTCTGTAAGGTCTTTTTCAACGGCGTGAATAGTCACCGCTTTCTGGTGTTCAACTTTCAAATCCGACAGCGTATATGCGCCATAGACTTTAACGGGGTTAAACCCGCTCTCAGAGGAAATATCCTGGCTCGTTAAGTTACTTAAATGATCGCCTTCTTTGTACCAAGCGGTAGAATAATACTTAAGCTCTCCAGTTTCAGGATCGTTACTCAGCTGAATTTTATTTATTTTGGTGTACTTAGAATCCGAGAAAGCAAACAGATAAGTATTCGGCTCACGTGTCGATTTTATACCCGTAACTTGATGATCCTGGCCAATCCAAGTTCCACTTAGTACCGCTTGAGTAAGCACGATTTCATCGGCATTGACATGCGCCATCCCTTCGCCGTCGAAGTCTTTACCTATCCCTTTACGGGTAATATTATTGTAGGCTCCCCCCCCGGAAAAACTGACATTTCCGTGGGCGACATCAGAGTAAAGGCTGTTGTACCCTCCAACCCCTTCAAATGTAACGTTCCCTCGTGTTTCAGCATAAACGTCATTAGCTTGGCGTGTACGTTCAATTCGATTTGATGCGCCTGCACCCTGTAGGGTTATATCTCCAACTTTACCTTTTCGAACCAGATGATTATCGGCACCAACACCACGGAAAGTGATATTGCCAGTTTCCACTCGTGAACTAATGCTGTTAGCCGCACCGCCCCCATCGAATGTCACATCACCACGTGAACCCTGGTATTTATTGAACCAAGTTCGGTCGAGTTTGTTTCCGGCCCCTGCCCCCGTAAAGGATAAGTTACCCTGGTTTGTTTCATGCCAAAGACTGTTGTAACCACCAACACCACCAAATGTCACATTACCACTTAGACCTTTACGGGTTATACCGTTGTATGCAGCTGCACCTCCATAATTTACGTCACCGCGATTACCTAAGTGGTCAATAGTAACTCCACCAGCAAGGCCGGCAAATGAGACATCACCACCCCCACTTTTATTGATATCAACATACCCAGCCGCACCTTTTACACTAAGGTTACCAATAGAATCCTCTACCTTTAGATGGGCCGCACCGCCTACGACTGTATCATTACCACTACCCGTATAAACTGTGGCAGTAATTGAAGCGACGGTGATATGATCATCACCGCCGTAAGCTCGAATATCGCCGCCAATAAGACTAGTCGCAACAATATTATTGTCCCCATCGTCAGCGGTATAGCTCCCTGTAAAGAAGTATTCAACACTTCTCCAAAATGGTTTTCCCATAAAATAAACTCTAATTTCGGATTAAATAGAAAACCACTGTACCTTTCTGATACAGCGATCACTTTGAACATTGACCTTGCCGCGGACCGTACAAACTTTCTGCCCCTGCCACGGAAGGAATACACGGCGACGAAGGTCATTGACAACTTCGCGGCCATGACCGAATGGCGCTATCATCTCTGGGATATAAATATGCTGGCCAGATTGCCAGTCAGATAAAGAAATTTCCCGCACTCCAGATAACAACTCATCTCGGCTTTGCTCAGACAAAAACGCCCAATTACAAAATGCAATTGGGCGACCTTGTTCATCTTCGTAATAGCAAAACTGGTTTAGCTCAAACGCAGGCATAATACGTTGCTGCCATTCAGCAACAACGTATCTGCGATGAAGAGGTGAATGCTGACTTAACAACATCACCCCTCCGATTATTTTTTGAATTTGCGCTAACGTAAGATTTGCTGATTGATATGCAATAGACATATGCCCAATATCACCAAATGCAGTTGCTATTTAACTTTAGAAACTCGCTTTTTTGGCGCAGTTTTTTCTTCCGTTGTTCCCTCTTCAGCCTGAGGGTCAACCGGTTCACTTGATGGTAAAAAACCCGCTGCAACTAACTTGTCAAATTCAGCTGACATGCGAGGATCTTCGAGCATGTTTTTAACCATGGAAACCATATACATAAAGCCAGAAGCTGGCATATGAACCACTTGTTTAAGCTCAAGGTCATCATCATTTTCAGCCATTACGCCACTAGCCATATTTTTTTGGTCTTGACCTACGAAATAAAGGGAAAAAACGCCTTTATTATAATTAACACTAGAAATGGTTTGAACAAACTTCTCTGTCATAAAATAAAATCTCAAAAATTTAACAAAACAAAATGAAATGAACCTTAATCGCATTTAATTGCGAAAAAGGAACTATAATTGAAATAAATTGAATTGTTAATAGAAACAAGCAAATTTAAATCAAAAAAACCAAATTAAATTAAAATTAGCTCAATAAAATCAACAAGATACAATGAAATTAAATATAAAAATAAAACGAAAACTTGCTGGAAAATATATCAAATGCTAGTATAAAACCTCTAAAAAATCTAATTAGAATGCAAAATGACAGCTAAAGAAACAATGATAATATTATGCATAAACCTTCACCTGAAATTAATTGAAGATGGCAAAAAGGACATAATCAATGGGGAAAACGACATATCAAAAATTAAAGAAATGAATTA
>NZ_JBFRSN010000519.1:0-8167 GCF_041473595.1 Vibrio sp. 10N.222.46.A1 | reverse complement strand
TCTCGAGTCTAATGTCGCGTCGAAAAGAGAATTAAATCTAGAACAGACCTAGCTGCTGGCCGCTGACTCTTTCAAAATCTAACCCTATAAATGGCAGAATCGCTTCTGCGACCGGTTTAATCTGCTTGTCGATGTAATGTTGATAATCGATACCGCTCTTCAAATACTCCTTGGGCTCGGGGCCACTCAGCGTAATCAAATATTCAATACGCCCTTTGTTTTGATATTGAAGCGGGCGACCGAGCTGAGCATTGATCTCATCGGCTAATCTAGCAGCGCGAACCTGTGGCGGAATGTTCTTCTGGTATTCATGCAACTTACGGCGCAAGCGTTTTTGGTAAACCAGTAGGTCATCGTGTTTGCCCGCGGATGTTTCATCGACAAACTGTCTAACATAATCACTTGGATCTTGGTCGTGAAAGACCATCTCATACAAGGTTTGTTGGAACTGTTGTGCAAGGGGCGTCCAATCGGTTCGTGCACTTTCAAGGCCTTTAAAAATGATCTTCTCTTGGTCACCTTGATTGATTAGACCTGCATAACGTTTCTTCGACCCTGTCTCAGAGCCTCGAATGGTCGGCATTAGAAACTTGCGATAGTGAGTTTCGTATTCCAGTTCGAGTATTGAGGTTAGGTTGTAGGTTTCTTTTAAGTGATTCGTCCACCAGTCGTTGATGTAAGCCACAAGGGAGTGACCAATCTCGTCTGCTTGTTCTTGCTCAAAACTGCCATTAAGAGACACGAAAGTTGAATCGGTATCTCCGTAAATTACTTGATACCCTTTATCTTCGATCAGAACCTTGGTTTGCTTCATTATCTCATGACCACGCATGGTGATAGAGGATGCCAAGCGAGTATCAAAGAAACGACAACCAGAAGAACCCAGCACACCATAGAAAGAGTTCATGATGATCTTAATCGCCTGAGAAAAAGCTTTCTCGTTATTTTTCTTTGCGACATCACGCGCTGCCCAGAGATTTTCGATCATCTCTGGTAGAAAGTGCTTAGAGCGGTGGAATTGACCGCCACGAAACCCAGCCACTGCTTGGTCTTCTTCAGAGCCTAACTCTAACTTTAGTCCTTCAATTAACCCCATCGGGTCAATTAAGAAAGAACGAATGATCGATGGGTAAAGGCTCTTAAAATCGAGTACCAACACAGAGTCATAAAGGTTGGGAATCGATTCCATCACATAGCCACCGGGGCTAGCGATCCAGTTCTCGGGTTCTAAGTTCGGCGCGACATAACCCGCTCGGTGTATCTGAGGCATGTATAAGTTAGTAAAAGCCGCGACAGAGCCGCCAACGCGATCAAGTTCAACACCAGTTAAGCGAGAACGTTCAATAGCAAAATCGAGTAGGTGAGTGTGTTCGAAGATTCGGTTTACTAGCACACAGTCTTGAAGGTTGTACTTGGCAAGTGAAGGTTTATCGAACTTAAACATTCGATTGATTTCATCCATGCGGTCATGAACATTATGAATGTCTTTGCCTTCGCCCAGTAACTCTTGTGACACGGACTCAAGAGACCAAGAGCGGAAATGGTAGGTTGCTGTTTTAAGCATATCGATACCATCTAAGACCACGCGACCAGGAATGGTAATGAAGCCCTGCTGGTTTTGTGCGGAGCTGCGAAAGAAGCTCGGTTGATTGTCGCGACCAATACTGAGTTTCACTTCGTTCCATTCCGAACGCTTATGCAGCAGCCTAAAGTCGAAATCAATGACATTCCAACCAATGATGATGTCCGGGTCAAATTCGGAGAACCACGCAATCATGGCTTCAAGCAGCGCTTTCTCGTTGGCAACCCATTGGATATTGGTGTTTGCTTCTTGTGGATGGCCAATCATTATCACTCGGCTATCCATCGGGCTGTCTAGGCCGATGGAATAAAGCACACCTTTTTCCGAACACTCAATATCAAGCGAAACCACAGACAAGTTTGGCAAGTAATCGCCAGTTCGGCATTTTGCGTTCGATACTCTGCGATGCTGTCTTTTTGGAGTGATAGTGCCTGTGAATTCGATACTGCCCTTGATAAAGCGCTCCATCAAGAAACGATCGGCCAGTCGAATATCACTTTCAAAGGTTTGGATCTCTTCACCGTTAAAGGCTTGAGCTAACCCGAAGCTGCTTCTCGATAAGGAAGTGTAACAAGCGGCTAAAGGGGTTTGGTCAAATGTTGCTAGCTCCAAAGGCTTTAACTGGCAATTGATAGACTCTTTCGCTGCGATAGCCTGACATGCTTCAACATCAGTTTGCGCGACAAAAAATACAGGCTTTTCATTTTGAATAGTCAGTAGCGTAGGGCCTTGAGGGGTGCTTAACCACAAGTCGATTTGTGTGCGCCCTGAAAAGTCTCTTGCTTGTCTTGTGAGTACAAAGCCTTGCTGAATATCCAATGTAGTAACCTATTGAAATTGGGAATTGAATACTACCACCTAGCGACTCTCAGCGCATAACAGGCAGCAAAAATACTAACTAAATTCTAGTTAACAGAGGCAAATAACGGGACTCTATAAGCAAATAAGTGAAATTGTCGCGAATGGCTATTCAATGGTATTGAAAATATCTTTATCTTGTGTAATTTTATTGGGTGTTGTTTTAACTGGTTGATTTTTAGAAAAAGCTTGTTGTTTTAGTTGGCTTATTTGTTAATAAGTACTTGCTAAAGTTCGTGTTTCAGCACATATTCAACAGAGCTTTTTTTTAGTAATTAAGTTAAGATGTACTCAATGCTGCGATTCACTGTTCCTTTGTTCAATTGTTTCAAACAGATGAAATGACACAGTGGTTGCAGAGCCAATTAATAGTGTGGAGATACAAGTTTGATAAATGTTTTCCTTGTAGATGATCACGAGCTGGTTCGCACAGGGATACGACGTATTATTGAAGACGTCCGTGGAATGAACGTAGCAGGGGAAGCTGAAAGCGGTGAAGATGCTGCAAAATGGTGTCGTACTAACAATACTGACGTTATTTTGATGGATATGAATATGCCTGGTATTGGTGGCTTAGAAGCAACCAAGAAAATCTTGCGTTTCAACCCTGATGTTAAAATCATCGTTTTAACTGTTCATACGGAAAATCCGTTTCCAACTAAAGTGATGCAAGCTGGAGCTGCTGGTTACCTTACTAAAGGGGCAGGTCCGGATGAAATGGTAAATGCAATTCGAGTGGTTAATAGTGGCCAACGATACATTTCGCCAGAAATTGCGCAGCAGATGGCTTTGAGCCAATTCTCGCCTGCGTCTGAAAATCCATTCGCAGACTTATCTGAACGTGAACTTCAAATCATGATGATGATTACCAAAGGTCAGAAAGTGACGGATATTTCAGAACAACTCAATCTAAGTCCTAAAACAGTCAACAGTTACCGCTACCGCTTGTTCAGTAAGCTGGATATCAGTGGCGATGTAGAGCTGACGCATTTAGCGATTAGACATGGAATGTTAGACACTGAGACCCTTTAACACTGAGATCGTATAGTGACCAACTTGTTTGACTCAGTCTCATTCCTCAAGACAGTAACAGAGCAGCCCGGCGTTTATCGAATGTATAACGCCGAGGCTGTTGTTATTTACGTCGGTAAAGCTAAGAACCTCAAAAAACGCCTTTCCAGTTATTTCCGTAAAAAAGTCGACAGTGAAAAAACACGCGCTTTAGTCAGCAATATTGACAAGATCGATGTCACTGTAACGCACACGGAAACAGAAGCGCTCATCCTTGAGCATAACTACATCAAGCAGTACTTGCCTAAATACAACGTACTTTTGCGTGATGATAAGTCGTACCCTTATATTTTTATTAGCGGTCACAAGCATCCTCGTTTGTCGATGCATCGTGGTGCTAAAAAGAAAAAGGGCGAATACTTTGGTCCTTACCCTGATTCCGGCGCTGTGCGTGAGACGTTGCACCTACTACAAAAAATCTTTCCTGCTCGCCAGTGTGAAGATACGGTTTATGCCAACAGAACGCGCCCGTGTTTGATGTATCAGATTGGCCGTTGTGCTGCGCCATGTGTCAGCTCAATCATCTCTGATGAAGAGTACAGTGAACTTATCGACTACGTTCGTCTGTTCTTGCAAGGGAAGGACAAGTTAGTCCTTGAGACGCTCATCGAAAAGATGGACACAGCAAGCCGAGAGCTTCGCTTTGAGCAAGCTGCCGCGTTCCGTGACCAAATCCAAGCGATTCGACGCGTGCAAGAACAACAATATGTATCCGACGACTCAATGGAAGATATGGACGTGTTGGGCTTTGCTCAAGAGAATGGCGTAGCGTGTATTCATATCTTGATGATTCGCCAAGGCAAGGTTTTAGGCAGTAGAAGCCATTTCCCGAAAATTCCCAACAATACGGTGCGAGAAGAGGTTTTTTCGAGCTTTTTAAGCCAATATTATCTTGCGCATAATGAAGCGAGAACCATCCCAACTCGTTTGATTCTCAATGCCGATTTGATGGAAGATATCACACCGATTCAAGAAGCCTTGTGTGAAGTGGCGGGTCGTAAGATTCACTTCAATACCAACCCTTCAGGTACTCGAGGTCGTTACCTTAAACTCTCGAATACCAATGCATTGACGGCTATTACCACTAAGATTAATCACAAGATGACCATCAATCAGCGCTTTAAAGAGCTTCAAGAAGTGTTGTCGATGGATGTGATTAAACGGATGGAATGTTTTGATATCAGTCATACCATGGGTGAAAGTACGATAGCGTCTTGTGTGGTGTTCAATCAGGAAGGCCCTGTTAAGCCGGAATACCGCCGTTACAACATCACTGGCATTACCGGTGGTGATGATTACGCGGCAATGGCTCAGGCGCTTGAGAGGCGTTACTCGAAGCAACTTGATGTCGATAAGATCCCAGACATCATTTTTATCGACGGTGGTAAAGGTCAGCTCAACCGCGCTCATGAGATCATTTCTCAATATTGGGGTGATTGGCCATTTCGACCAAGAATGATGGGTATAGCCAAAGGGGTTACGCGTAAACCGGGTTTAGAAACCTTGGTGACTCTTGAAGGCGAAGAGTTCAATTTACCCAGTGATGCGCCAGCGCTACACCTTATCCAACATATTCGTGACGAAAGCCATAATCATGCTATTGCCGGGCACAGAGCAAAACGTGGTAAAACGCGTAGAACCAGTGCACTTGAAGGAATTGAAGGGGTAGGGCCTAAGCGTCGTCAATCTTTGTTGAAATATATGGGTGGCTTACAAGAACTTAAGCGCGCAACTGTCGAAGAAATAGCCAAAGTGCCGGGCATTAGTCATTCTTTGGCAGAAAACATTTATCAAGCATTGAAACAATAGTAAAAATCCCGCACCATTAAAGCGCAATTGATAAGAGCCTAATAATATGCGTTTGAATATACCTAACATTTTGTCCTTACTGAGACTATTTTTAATCCCAGTATTCGTTGTTGTTTTTTACCTACCTTATGAATGGGCTCCTTTTGCTGCTGCAATGGTGTTTTGGGTAGCGGGTTTTACTGACTGGCTAGATGGCATGCTGGCTCGTAAACTAGGACAAACGTCTCGCTTTGGTGCCTTTATTGACCCCGTGGCGGATAAAGTGCTCGTTGCTACTGCTCTTATCTTAGTTACCGAGCACTATCACTCGATCTGGGTGACTATTCCCGCGGTGACCATGATTGGTCGTGAAATTATCATCTCGGCGCTTCGTGAATGGATGGCTGAAATCGGCAAACGTGCAAGCGTTGCGGTATCTTGGGTTGGTAAAGTGAAAACCGTTTCTCAGATGTTCGCTCTTTGGGTACTTATCTGGCGATACGACGACTGGATGGTTTGGGTGGGTTACATTGCACTCTATGTTGCAACCGTTCTTACTTACTGGTCAATGGCGCAATACTTGATGGCCGCCAAAGATGATTTGTTAGACGAAAAACACCATTGATGAAGAAGCGAGCTGAGGCTCGCTTTTTTGATCTTTAACCTAAGGTTAAATTATCAATAGTGGATATCTAATGTGATATAGATCTCCTTTGAATAGCCTGTCCACAAAGTGCTTTGCACACAAAGTCAGCTATTTAGCCTGTTTCGTATAAAATCTATTCAAACGAATTAAAAATACAAAAATAATATTGACTCAAACGCTCGAATCCGTAGAATGCATCCCGTACCCAAGAGGATGGCAATAAGCGATTCGATTGGAGTTACTAAGGCGCCTTGGCAGAGTGGCTATGCAGCGGATTGCAAATCCGTGGACCTCGGTTCGACTCCGGGAGGCGCCTCCATTATCTCTTTCGTAGAGTAATGAAAATGCGATACTAGCTCA
Source organism: Vibrio sp. 10N.222.46.A1 (assembly GCF_041473595.1). NCBI lineage: Bacteria > Pseudomonadati > Pseudomonadota > Gammaproteobacteria > Vibrionales > Vibrionaceae > Vibrio > Vibrio sp. 10N.222.46.A1. Next base: position 1,862 of record NZ_JBFRSN010000519.1, on the reverse strand, counting down.
GTTGGTAGAGCGCAACCTTGCCAAGGTTGAGGTCATCGGTTCGAACCCGATGTATCGCTCCAAATTTTGTAATGTTGATTCATTTTGACATTAAGATGGTGTTTTACTTTTCAGTAATCGGCATCGCAATAAAGAATTGCGTGCCCTGGTGGTGGAATTGGTAGACACAAGGGATTTAAAATCCCTCGGCGTTCGCGCTGTGCCGGTTCAAGTCCGGCCCGGGGCACCATCTATTTGATTGTTACCTTGTTGGGTAGTAATCAACAGAGTCGTTCTCTTAAAACACGACTGAAGGCGCCTTGGCAGAGTGGCTATGCAGCGGATTGCAAATCCGTGGACCTCGGTTCGACTCCGGGAGGCGCCTCCATCATTTAGAAAGCCCGATCAGAAATGGTCGGGCTTTTTTCATCTCTATAGTTTGCCAAATTATGCTGTTATAGGATGTCGCCATCGGAATAACAAATTTTTAGACATTCAATGTAGACAGTTGGTGAGTGGCACGGTTCTTCCCAACATGTTGCACTTTCCTCTACATTGAAAATATCCAATCCATTCTCATTTTAGATTTCTTTATTTTCAAGCCAGCATAACAGTTGATCATATACTTACTGAAGAAAGAGCCAGCATAATATTAAGCCGTTACAGCGAACCTCAATAAGTGTAAATACCATACCTGGTACCACCAGGGAGCTACTATAAGTTACATCCACATTACTCATATGTTAGCAAACAAGGGCTTTAATACGTAATTAAGTCTAAAGACAGAGTCGCCTAATTACACGAAGTCTCCCTCGCAAAATGTTGTAATAATTATGTTTATTAATAATAAAACTAGCGTTGTGAATCCAAATAATAACAGGTAGTAAGCGCTTTATTTAAACTTTAGTATTTAATATCGAAAGTACTAAATAACCGTAACTATGTAGGTTGTAATGAAAAGTAATCCTGTATCTATTCTTAACGGTAAAATATCCGGCCTACGCTATGGTCCTTTATCAAAGTTAGAAGTTACTCACGAATTAGGGCGGTTTGTAGAGGTAATGTCTAAATGTAATCAACGCAGTGATCTGAACATAGCTTCGTTTTTACACTGGATAAAACCAGCGGTAATTCATAGGCAATATAAGTTTTTAAAATTACCTAGCGATGTCGAATTTACAGGGTACGTTATTTGGGCATGGGTTGATGAATTAACGTTATCAAATTATATGACTCGACCTAGGTTCTCACTGAAGCCAATGAATTGGAATGAAGGGAGCAACTTAATAGTTGTGGACTGGTTTGTAGAGAAAAATAAGATCAGTCAGCTAAAAGAACTGTACAAGTTTTTCTTATCATCTACGAATCTTACTCTTGGTGAAGTGAATATTTGTATTCGGGATACTCAAGGAAATATAATTAAAACAAACAAACGGAGTCTGTATGGGTATTGAACTACTGAAAACATATAAGCTAGTTGGAACGCATAACACTCCGAGTGTAGGCAATGACTTGCCAGAAGAGTCCTTTGTTTCATTTTATGCTTATAAATTAAACGAAACTGAAGTTGTTTGGATTAATAGAAATCTAATTGAAGAATACAACATAGCGTTTGATGAAAATTTTCTTAAAGGAGAGTTGATTGACAATTTTAGCTACGTATCCAAAGGATATGCTAAGAAACAAAGAATGGAAATTAATGATAAAAAACAGTTCATGGCAGATCAATATGGTTCTCGACATGAGGTGTGCAACGGTGGTAGCGCTAGATGTGGATTAAACGGACATTTTCAAATTAAAGGTATTGGGCCCAACCCTTTAGTCGCTACGAATATATCTGAAAGTCACTCACATGGCAAATTATTTATTGATGAGGCTATTAG
>NZ_JBFRSN010000518.1:0-1822 GCF_041473595.1 Vibrio sp. 10N.222.46.A1 | reverse complement strand
CTGCACCTGCTTCGATACAGATTTGAGAAGCTTTCTTGATCAGTGCTTCTTCTTTAAGTTCACCTGTTTCGATGATCACTTTAAGCGTGATGTCACCACAAGCGGCTTTACACTGTTTAACTAGCTCAAAACCCACTTCTTCGTTGCCAGCAATAAGAGCACGGTATGGGAATACTACGTCAACTTCGTCTGCGCCGTACGCTACCGCTGCTTTTGTTTCAGCAACAGCAATTTCGATGTCGTCATCACCATGAGGGAAGTTAGTTACAGTCGCGATGCGTACTTCTGGAGTACCTTGCTCACGCAACGCCTTTTTAGCTGCTGGGATGAAGCGAGGGTAAATACAGATTGCAGCGGTGTTGCCAACTGCAGTCTTCGCGTCATGACAAAGTGCCACTACTTTTTCAGTAGTATCGTCGTCATTTAGCGTAGTTAGGTCCATAAGTTTAAGTGCACGTAGAGCTGCTGCTTTTAAATCGCTCATTTCTATCTCCGATCAATATATTCAAATAGTTAACTACTTCACCATCCATCCAGTATAGATGGATATTTTAGTAATGCTCAGTAGTCACAAATGAACGGACTTGGTTCCCTGAAGACTTGATAACTTTCGCTACCAATTGCAATCCTTGTCACCGCACAGTACCAGTTTGGTCTATGGCACAACAAATCAGTCATGTTGTGTCTAACATCTATAGTGTATTGCTAATATAGCGTATTGCTAAGTTTGGCTTAATCCCAGAAGAATAACGTTCGAGCTAATCTCAATGTTACTTTCTTGCCAGCAGAGACATCCTATCCCTTTAGCTAATACATTATAGGTATCCATCAATAAATTGTAGTGCTCCTTAGAACGCAAACGGTTTGTATCTCAAAAAAACATTCTAGACCCATTTTCGACTCCAAGCATTCACTCATGCTAATGCTCAAAATCACTAGGCCCAAAAACAAAAAAGCCCCGCAGCAATTTCTTGCTACGGGGCGATATTATTATGGCGTCTATATATCGATTTCTAACTGATTAGAAAGACAGGAAGAAGCCAGCAATTGTTGCTGCCATCAGGTTAGATAGAGTACCAGCTACAACCGCTTTAACACCCATACGTGCGATGTCGTGACGACGGTTTGGAGCAATACCACCTAGACCACCTAGAAGAATCGCAATTGAAGAAAGGTTTGCGAAACCACATAGAGCGAACGAGATAATTGCTTGAGTCTTAACAGACATTACTTGACCAGTCGCTTCAACGATTTGAGCGTTTTCACCGATGTACGGTACGAAGTTTAGGTATGCAACGAATTCGTTAACAACTGTCTTCTGACCAATGAAAGAACCAGCAATAGTTGCTTCTTCCCATGGAACACCAATGATGAATGCTAACGGTGCGAAGATCCAACCTAGAAGAAGTTCTAGAGTTAGGTTTTCCATACCGAACCAACCACCGATGCCACCTAGGATACCGTTGATAAGAGCGATTAGACCGATGAATGCTAGTAGCATTGCACCAACGTTAAGTGCTAGTTGTAGACCAACTGACGCACCGCCAGCAGCTGCATCGATAACGTTAGCAGGCTTGTCGTCGCCACCGTCGATGTCTGAACCTAGGTTCTCGTCAACTTCATCAGTTTCAGGCTTGATGATTTTAGCGAATAGTAGACCACCAGGTGCTGCCATGAATGACGCTGCTACTAGGTACTCTAGAGGTACACCCATAGATGCGTAACCCGCTAGTACACCACCAGCAACAGACGCTAAACCACCACACATTACTGCGAATAGTTCAGAGTTAGTCATTTTAGGAACAAATGGACGAACAACTAG
>NZ_JBFRSN010000517.1:0-3315 GCF_041473595.1 Vibrio sp. 10N.222.46.A1 | reverse complement strand
CATTTAGATGTTGGCGTTGGCTCAGGTTATTACCTTAAGAATTACCTACCACAAACAACAAAACGTATCGCTTTGCTAGATTTGAATGAAAATAGTCTTGATACAACCTCAAAAGCAATTAGTCATTTTCAACCTGAAGTTTACTGTGGGGATGTACTTGAGCCTCTTGAATTAAGTATCGAAAAATTTGACTCAATTAGTGTTAATTATTTACTTCATTGTTTGCCTGGAAATTTAATTGGTAAAGGCATTATGTTTAAGCATTTAAAAAGCTATATGAACGAAGGTGGGGTTTTGTTTGGTAGTACAATTTTAGGTAAGGGTACGAAACTGAATTTTTTCGCTAAAAAATTGATGGGTGTTTACAATAAGAAAGGCATATTTAGTAATAACAACGATGATTTAGACTCATTGGTGACATCGTTAAATGAACACTTTACTGATGTAAAAGTGGAAGTTATAGGGTGTGTTGCATTGTTCTCAGGTAAAAAAATATAACAAATGATCTGCTCCAGTGATACTGGACACTCACGTAAGCGAATTTTTCCATACTTTCAATAATTCATGCTTTGCTATATTAGCAAAAGACGCAACTCGGAATTGTCCAATTCCGCGCTAGCAGGTACCAGGATATTCCGTGATTGTTAGGTTCGATGAAGGGATAAATCTTCAAATCAACCTAAGTATGTTTTGAAAATGAGATTAAAAAGGCTGAAGCAATAAACTGATCAGCCTCTATCGATTTATTCCATTAAAGGTAACGGCTTCTTAGGTGATCTTTGAAGTATTGCGCATTCAAGGTTTCACCGGTTGCGCCTTTCACCAAGTCATCGGTGTTAAGCAGGCTGCCTTTACTCCAAATATTCGATTCTAACCAAGTGAAGATAGGGGATAGGTCGCCACTTTCAATCACAGCGTTCACATCCACTGTTTTCTTCATTGAAGCCATGAACTGAGCCGCGTACATCGCCCCTAGTGTGTAAGATGGGAAGTAACCGAATGCGCCGTCCGTCCAGTGAATATCCTGCATACAGCCATTAGTGAAATTGCCTTGAGTGCTTAATCCAAGGTATGACTGCATCTTAGTATTCCATAGTTCTGGCACATCGGTGTGTTTGATCTTACCGTTGATCAAGTCACGTTCAATTTCGTAGCGTAAGATAACGTGTGCAGGGTAGGTAAGCTCATCAGCGTCAACACGGATGAAGTCTTTCTTCACGCGAGTGTAGATCTTCTGGAAGTTCTCTTTCTCAAACTCTGAACCTGAGAATTGCTGCCCCGCCAAGTTTGCTAAGTGTCCGATGAATGGGTCGCTGCGGCCAACTTGCATCTCGAAGAACAAAGATTGAGATTCGTGGATACCCATAGAGCGCGCTTCGCCCGCCGGTTGGCCTGCTAGGTGTTTTGGTAAGCCTTGTTCGTAACGCGCGTGCCCTGTTTCATGCACTATACCCATTAAGCTTTGAACGAATTCAGCTTCGTCGTAGCGGGTTGTGATACGCACGTCTGAAGGCACGCCGCCACAGAATGGGTGAACACTTTCATCCAATCGGCCGTGTTCAAAATCGAACTGAAGCAGCTTCATGACTTCTAAACCAAGTGCTTTCTGTTTCTCGGTCGAATAGATGCCAGATGGCGCATTAAATTGCTCGCTCGATTGTTTTTCGATTACTTCATCAATCAGGTTTGGCAGCCATGTCTTAACGTCGGCAAACAAGACATCAAGTGAAGCAGAGCTGGTGCCTGGTTCATAGATATCAAGCATGGCATCATAAGGTGTTAGGTTCGCCGCATCGGCGCGGATCTGTGCTTCTTCACGAGACAGCTCAACCACTTCACGCCAGTTCTTTTCAAAACCAACCCAGTCGTTTTCTCCACGTTGGCTACGCCACGCATGCTCACATTTTGAACCCGCTAGAGATTTCGCTTCCACCAATTTTTCTGGAAGTAGGTTAGCTTGTTGCCATTGGCGTTTAATTTCACGCAGAGATGATTGTTGTTCGTTGTTCAGCGCTTCGTTTTCAGCGTCTGCAATCCAATCTCCAAGTTGTGGTTGCGTCATCAACCCGTGAATATGAACCGAAAGCTCGGCCATTGCTTCACTACGAGCTTGGTTACCACCGGCAGGCATCATTGAAGCTTGGTCCCAACCACAAATCGAGGCTAGGTGTTGAAAGCGTGAACATTTTTGAGAGTGTTCGACTAGTTTTTTGAATGCGCTCATTTGACTACTCTTAATTTGGTTTCTGTAAATGATCCTTAGGACTGCGTCAGCGTTAAGGTTCATCTCTCATGTACTTTGATTATGGCTCTACTTTTAAAAGACGCTGACCTTCGGAGTTGAAGATATAGCGAGAAAAGCATGAGGCGGTACGATGCCTTGAATTTACTATTTCTTAACAAATTAAACTGTTCCATTGTGCACAAAATCAGTGAGTTGTATAGCTGGTGGCAATTGTTGCTTGCGAATTGTTCAGATACACGGTATTGATGATAGATCGCTGAACAACAATGACAATGATATGGATATTTTGAACTTTGAGGCATTTTTAATTGCCATTACTATTTTAACGCTAACGCCGGGTTTAGATACGGCTTTGGTGATTCGCAATACGAGCCGTTCTGGCTTATCTGACGGCGTGATGACCAGCTTTGGTATTTGTAGCGGCTTGTATGTACACGCGTTTTTCTCTGCTGTGGGTATTTCTGCAATCCTCGCCCAGTCAGCTGAACTCTTTCAAGCCGTTAAGATGGTGGGTGCGGTTTACCTGATCTGGCTTGGCTTAAGCAGTTTACGAGCTTTGATGAAAAACGGTGGCGGTTTGAAGGTGGGTGAACAAGCTCAGCAAGCATACAGTGCTAAGCGTTCTCTACGCGAAGGCTTTCTGTCTAACGTTCTTAACCCAAAAACGGCAGTTTTCTATTTGGCCTTTTTACCTCAATTCGTAAACCCTGAAGGATCACCATTATTGCAATCTATGTTGATGGCTTCGGTACACTTTATGATTGCGATGGTGTGGCAATGCGGTTTGGCTGGGGCACTTAACTCGGCTAAAAACTTGCTTAAGAATGCGAGTTTTATGAAGTGGATGGAAGGCGTGACTGGCATGGTGCTGGTGGGGCTGGGTGTGAAGCTTTTAATGGAAGAACCTAGCTAAGTCATAGTGACTTAATACCAATCACAGTAAGTAAGTGATCAAAAATAGCGCAGGGAAAAGGCTTGAGAACAAGGCAGCATTTTTTGATAAGTAGTTATTCTACAATCAAAAATACTAACGCAGTTATCGAGCGTTTTAGCAAGCTAGGGTGACCAGT